>JAIRXI010000045.1 GCA_031268395.1 Tannerella sp.
AAACTCTGGGACGCTTTCGGCATGAAGGACGCCCGCATGTTCGGCTATTGGGATGCGCGTTGTCCGGTAAAGACCGGCAATGAAAACCTGCCGGCCACCGTTTACATTAACGGAGACAATGCGCTGGTTGCCATTGCTAACTGGACGGACATGCCTCAAAAGGGCGAATGGACAATAGACGAAACACTGCTTGGCTTCAAGCCATCCAAAATGTCGCTGCCCGAAATAGAAAAGACACAGTGGGGAGACTCTTTCGGCGCAAAGAAAAACATTGAAGTGATGGGACGTGGCGGTTTAATCATTCTGCTGGAGAAGTAAGACTATGAAAACGAAACTGACTATTTTGGCCGGCCTCATGCTGCTGTGCGCCTGTTCGCAGGAAACGTTATTCGACCGGACGGCCGGACCGTTGCGTCTGGCCATGGATAAAACAGGACGGATTACGGCGCTGGAGGATATTTCCACCGGCACAAACTACATGGCGGCCGGCGATTCCAGCTATTTACTGGCATGTGCGGTGTATGAAAACGACGGCATTTCGGCGCTGATGCAGCCCCGTTCGATGCGCGTAACGGCACGGAATGACAGCGTGACAGGGATGGAACTGACTTACCGGGAAGACGTCAGGCTTACCGTAACGGTTTCATCTAAAGAAGGGTATTTCCGGATGGAACTGGTGGACGCGGTCCCCGTTTCGGAAATAAGTCATATTGTGTGGGGTCCATACCGGACGGCCATGCGCGGCCCTGTCGGCGAATTGCTGGGACTGAACCGCAGCGAGCATTTCACCGTCGGATTGCAGAGCCTGGAACCGAATACCGACGGAGGCGCCGCCATTGCCGGTAAAGGCTCCATGATGCAGCTGTCTTCGTATGACCATACCCGCGGCTATTTCGGCGATCATACCCAGCCGCTCCGGAAAGCCGTACCGCTTCCCGGCGTGACGCCGGTCGGTTCGGCAGTCGCCCTGTTCGGCTGTCCCGCCGTAAGAACGGATGAACTGAACCTGATCGAGCGGATCGAACTGGCCGAAGGCTTGCCCCATCCGACCTTCGGCGGCGTGTGGAATAAACGTTCCGACGACGGGAAAAAGTTTTGTATATGGGGCTATTACGACGAAGCCAGTTTCGATGAATATCTGGAGCTTTCCAAAAAACTGGATGCAAGAATCCTGTGCCGGCCCTGGGGATTTTCGAGCAACTGGGGGCATTTCGATATTGACCCGAAAATATACCCCGGCGGGATTTCCGCCATTCGGGAAGACAGCAGACAGGCTAAAAAGGAAGGCATCGGACTGACCCTCTACACGCTGACCACGTTTTTGAAACCCATGTCCGAACCGGAACCCTATCTCACGCCCGTTCCCGACGAACGGCTGCAAACCTGGAAACCGGAAGCCGGACTGGTGAAATCCGTTGCGCCGGACGACACGGCGCTGGTGTTTCAAAACACAGCGGACGTCGCGGAAGTCTTTCGCCGGACACCGCGCAAAGTAGTCCTGGTCGACAATGAATTTATTGAATTTGGAGATATCGTCATCGACGGCGACGCGATCCGAACCGGTAAATGTCAGCGCAGCGCATTCCGTTCCCAGCCCGCAAGCCATCCGGAAAAGAGCCGGGTGAAACTGATGTACGTTTCGGGGTTTCATAACTTTTACCCCGGCACGCTGGAGATGAGCAACGAATTTGTCGAAAGGCTGAGCGATATAATGATCGACGCCGATCTGGACAATTTTGTGGTCGACGGTTATGAAAGCTGTTTCGAAACGGGATACGGGACGTATACGGGCAATATCTTTATGCAAAAATTCTATGAGCGCTGCCTTTCGGAAAATAAGGAAGCCTTATTCACCGGCTCGCTTTATACGCAATACAGCTGGCATTTCATGTCGCACATGAGCTGGGGCGAATACGACAAGGAAAGAGGCGTCAGGGGGACGATGCTGGATTACAGACTGTGCCGGCAAATGGAGCTGCGCAGAAACCTGATGCCCAACAAACTCGGGCAGTATTATCCCAGCATGGCAACCGCCGAAGACATCAACTGGATCATGGCTGTCGCAACCGGATGGGACGCCGGCGTTGACTTCCAGCTGGACGTTGAAACGCTTAAAAAGAATCCCGAACTGGAAAAGATTTCGGAAACGCTTCATCTGTGGAATCAGGCGAGGTCGGAAAACGCTTTTTCGGAAGAGCAAAAAAGAGCGCTCCGGCAGACGGATGTCCTGTATAAACTGTCGAGAAAGGAAGACGGGCAATGGGATTTGTCGTTCGACCGTTTCTGGCAGAACGACAAAGTCAACATCCTGCCTCCCTCCGCGATGTCGGCTGTGCCGGTGAACGGGGGCGACCGTTCCGTCCGTCCGTTGAGTATCGACTGGAGCTGGACGCACAATCCGGGACTGTACGACGAGGCGGGCCTGTCGGACGATCTGGTGCAGCAAACGGGAAAACAGGAAACGCAGTGGAAAGTCACGATCCCTCCCTACGAAGAAGATTCGAAACTGTGGGAGCGGACATCCAACCGTCATTTTCAGTTTGTCATCCGCCTGCCGGAAAGCGCTCCCTGCGCGGTGAAAAACCTGAACGTGTCCGTCAACGGGGAGACCGTCGAAATCCCGGCCGTCCTGCACCCCGGCGAATACCTGTCCATCCCTCATTTGCTTGAGATGGCCTGTGTGTATGATAAAACGCATCACGTAACGGACGAAATCTATTTGCACGGCTATCTGCCGAAAGTGAAAAAGGGCGAAACGGTCACCGTCGGTCTGTCCTGCGAGCCGCTCGAAAAGGAAGCAAATCCCGAAGTGATCCTGAATGTAAGATGCCAGCACGGCTATTACTATCACAGATGATTGAAGGTTTGCAGGTGAATCATCTCACGTTACGCAAAAGGGACGGCGCTGTCTCAAAAGTCGAATCCCGTCGTCATGACGGTGCACAACGGCCCGTCATTGCAGGACAGCGCGCCGTGTACCGTCATTGCGACGAAGGAAGCAATCCAGTGAAAGAACGACCTGTGGATTGCTTCGTTCCTCGCAATGAAGGGGTGGAATCTGCCAATGACGAATCGGGGCTTTTGAGACAGCCCCGTTTCATTCCCTGCGGGAAAAAATCAATGCAGCTTTTTATGAATAGAAAACTAATTCACATCACGTTTTTTGCTGTTATGCTTAGCCTGTTTGTCTGTTGTAATAAAAACAAAGACAGCTACTATTTCAATGGAAATATTCGTTACATCGACAATAGCAGTAAGACAGTAAAAAATGTCACAAGCAAGTCCATTCGATTGGATGGCGTCCAGTCCGGAATGATAGCAGTGTATGATTCGCTGTTAATTTGTTGGCATCCGGACTTTTCGAATCATTTTTTTTACATTAGCAATTTGGATTCGGGAAATGAAATCGGTTTCTTTTGCGAAAAAGGGCAAGGTCCCAAAGAGGCGACTTCCGTAAATTGCATTTCTCAGATGTTCAGGAAAGAGGACGATATATGTACATTCTTATGGGCTTATAACGAAAGCCAATTGTTTTTATGGAATATAAGTCAGTCTGTTGAGCAGCGAATGACCGTATATGACACGATTGTTTCGTACGATAAAAATCGTTACTTCTTTCTGTTTTATCAACCCGAAGATATATTATTTGTCAACAGGCCGTCCGATATGTTGAATAGCGAAGAAGCTACGACGCCGTTTTATGAAAAACGGTCTATTTACACAAAAGAAGTTATACGAGATTACCCTGTTTACAAAAAGAAGTCAGTGAAAAGCAGGGATGCTTCCATGCTGGAGCCTTTTTTCTATACATGGGATGTTATCAAACCGGATGGCACTAAAATAGCGCAGGCAATGAGGAGTCTCCCACAAATAAATATGTTAGATATTCATACAGGCGAAGTTATTGGATTTCGTATGCAAAAGGGGTCCGATTTTTCTCTTTTAGAATCATATACAGACATAAAGTCGAAGCATATTTATTATAATTGCGTACAGGCGGATGATCATTTTATTTATGCCACTTATTGGGGTAAAGAGCAGTGGGTGGATCGTATTGGCGTTGAAATGCCGCTACTTAATACCATACATGTATTTGACTGGAACGGAAAACTGCTTTATGAACTTATAACCGATCGGCCATTTTTTCGAAGTATCTGGTTAGATCAGATTAGAAACAGATTATACACAATAGATGTCAACACGGATGAGGTGTACTATTTGGATTTGGACGAGTTGAATTTGTAGGGAGAGATGCGAAATAACCCCAACATGTCCATTACGCATTTTCCCGGCGCCGCAAGGCGCCACTCCGTGCCCTCCTTTCTTTATAGTTAAACACGGAGGACACGGAGACACGGAGGGAAAACGTGATCACCGTCTCCGTGTCTCTGTGTCCTCCGTGTTTGAATGAATAAAGAAAGAGCACAGAGAAGCGCCTTACGGCGCTGGGAAACGAACGCGGAGCAGGGGAAATACATAATGGACATGTCGGGTTAATGCCTGGCCGAAGACTCCATGGGCCGTTGATCATTGAATGATGGCCCGGTAGAGGACATCCTGTATGCGTTCGCGGATGTGGAGGGAAGAGAGTTTGCCGTTCACCCGCGACGGATGGATGCGGTTGCTCAGGAAGATGTAGATCAGCCGGCTGTCGGGGTCGACCCAAAAGCAGGTTCCCGTGAAACCGTTGTGTCCGTATGCAGAAGGCGGCGCCAGGCGGCTGCACGGGGAGGCCTTCAGCGTGTCGGTTTCCGGTTTGTCGAAACCCAGTCCGCGGCGACAAGTCGGGCTTTTGCTTTCCGTAAACAGCCGGCAGGTCGCTTCCGACAGATACGGTTCGTCGCCATACGTCCCGGCATTCAGGTAAAGTTGCAGGACTTTGGCCAGGTCGTTGGCATTGGAAAACAGGCCGGCGTTCCCGGAGACGCCTCCCTGGAAGGCCGCCGCTTCGTCGTGGACGTAGCCGCGCAGCAGTTGGCGGCGGAGAAACCGGTCGTTTTCCGTCGGCACAATCCGCGACACGTCCATCTTCTTCAGCGGGCAGTACGTCATGCTCGCCGCTCCCAGGCGATTGAAGAAATGCGTATCCAGCAGCCTGTCCACGGGCTGGTGCATCTGCTGCTCCACCATCATTTTCAGCAGGATGAAATTGATGCAGCTGTAGGTGTACTTCCCGCGGAGTTTCAGTTCGGCTTCGCGAATATCGTTCATGATCATGGCGGGGAACGAGTCGGTCAGGTAAAAATTCGCGGCCACCTCCACGGTGAACCCTTCTTTCCGGATGTCGGAAACCACGTTCGGCAGAAAACGGAAATCCGTCCGCGCATACATGTGCGATTCGAACCTCACCGGATGGGTCGGCGTCTTTGTCCGGCTGAACAGCTTTCCGCTGAAACTGTGCGGGTCAATCGCGTCCATGTAAAAGCTGATGATGGGGGGCAGTCCCGACTGGTGATAGAGGAGTTCTTCCACGCTCAGGTCACTTTTGTCCGACTGTTGCAGGGCCGGGAGATAGCGGGAGGCCGGCGCGTCGAGCGCAAGCAGTTTGCCGTCGCAGGCTTTCATGACGGCCAGCAGGGTTCCCGTCGCCTTGGTGAGCGACGCCAGATCGTAGACGGAGGCCGGCGTGACCCGCTGTGTCTGCTGAGCGTCAACATAGCCGAACGACTTGTGGTAGACAATCATTCCATCTTTGGCCACCAGTACCTGGCAACCCGGATAGGCCTGCTGTGCCAGCCCTTCCCCGACAATCAGGTCGACGGAGTCGAGCCTGGCCGCATCCAGTCCGACTTCTTCCGGCTGGTGATAGCCCAGGCGCGTCTTGGGTGTCGCGATGCCGTCGCCGGCCGAAAACAGTCCGGGTACCGTGACGGCCAGTTTCCCTCTGGCCGGGATCCCCCCGAACACGGCCTGTGCGGCATAATTTTGCGCATCGCGCGTGTTCTCGTACGCCATCACCACCCCCCTGGCGTTGCCGAGCAGTTCCCGGTATTCCGTGCACAGGTAGGGCGGGGTAAAAAAAACGAAGACCGTCGGTTTCTTTTCCAGCAGTCGCTCGATAGCCTGTGGCATCCTCGTCTGTCCGGGATATATCCCGCAGACAAGCGCGTCGCAGGCTTCCAGTTCGCCGGCGATTTTCCGGACATCCGCCTCCGTCGTCTCCTTCGCGATCCGGAAAGAGGGGAGCGGTTTGTAACAGTTCAGCATCTCCGGGAAGCTGTTTCCGGGCGCGTCGCCGACGGAAAGCACGGCCATTTTCCGTCTGTCCAGCTGCTTGAGGGGGAGGAAACCGTCCTCATTTTTCAGCACCGTAATGGCTTCCGCGTTCAGTCTGGCCGCCAGCCAGGCAGCGTGGGGGGTATTCAATCTCTCGGACAGGCCCTTCAGCTCGACCGGACGGTAGCGGTTTAATCCGGCGATGTATTTGTACCGCAGTATTTTTCGGCAACGGGCGTGGATGGATTCCCGCGTCAGGATCCGGTCCCGGACGGCCTTTTTGACGGCTTCCAGTTCCTCTTCGGGCACGCCGGGCGCCAGTATGATGTCATTGCCTGCCAGGATCGCCTGTACCGCCCGGCTTTCGGGGCGGCGGGTCACGGCGCCCTTCATTTCCATTGCGTCGGTGAAGCACAGTCCCCGGAAGCCCATCTTTTTCTGCAACAAATCCGATACCACCCTGCCGGACATGGACGTGGCCAGATTTTCCGTACTGTCCAGGGCGGGCACGTACAGGTGTGTCGTCATGATGCCGGCAAACCCGGCTTCGATATATTTCCTGAACGGCAGCAGTTCGATACTGTCCAGTTTCCCCGCCGGACGGAGCACGGCCGGCAGCGTGCGGTGCGAATCTTCCGAAGTGTCTCCGTGTCCCGGAAAATGTTTGGCCACCGAGAGCACGCCGGCGCTTTCCAGTCCGCGGGCGTAGGCCATCCCCCTTTCCGCCACCTCTTCCGCCCTTTCCCCGAACGAGCGCAGCCCGATGACCGGATTGTGCATGTTGCTGTTCACGTCGACCACCGGCGCAAAATTGATATGAATCCCCATCTCGTTACACTGGCGGCCCACTTCCGTCGCATATTCCCCGATCAGCCGGAGGTCTTCGATCGCCCCGAGCATCATGTTTTTGGGAAAGCGGGTCGTTTCGCTCAGGCGCATCGACAGGCCCCATTCGCCGTCCAGCGCCACAAACAGCGGTATGCGCGCCACCCGCTGAAGCCGGTTTGTCACGTCTGCCTGCGTCAGCGGATCGCCCTGACGGAAAAGGATGCCGCCGATGTTTGCCCTGGCATATCCTTCCAGCATCTGCACGTGTTTCGCGTCCGATCTCGGATAGGCAATCATCATAAACAGTTGCCCGATACGCTCGTCCTCACTCATCGTATGGAATACGGAATCAACCCAGCGATTCATGTCAGCCTGACGGATTCTCGCATACAGGGTCGGCTCCGTCTGCGCGGACACGCGGAAACTCAATGCGTAAAACAGGATAACCGGATAGAAAATCTTCTTCATCATTTTTGTTCAATACGCGGCAAATGTACAGGTTATTTACCGAAGCGCCCGTCATCCGCCCGGCTTTTTAGTTTATTTTTTAAATTGAATCGGGGAAATAATACCCTTCAATTTTGGCTGTCAGTGAAATATTCGCTACTTTTGTCCCCGCTTTACGTAATCTCTGCCGGAAAGAATGTGATCCGGTACATTGCGTTTCAAACAGGTGTAATAATTAAAAAGCTATCAAACAATGGATTTTATTAAAATTGCAGAGGAGGCATTTGCCGTTGAAAAAGCGTATCCCGCATTCAAGAGCGGAGATACCGTGACGGTGTCGTACCGGATCACCGAAGGAAACAAGGAACGTATCCAGCAGTACCGGGGCGCGGTGATCCGTATTTCGGGACACGGCGACAAGAAACGTTTCACCGTACGCAAGATGTCCGAAAACGTCGGCGTCGAAAGGATTTTTCCCCTCGACTCCCCGTTTATCGAAAGTATTGCAGTAAACAAGGTCGGCAGGGTTCGCAGAGCCAAGCTTTATTACCTGCGCAAATTGACCGGCAAGAAAGCCCGTATCCGGGAAAAAAGATTCTGAAACAGGCAAGCCTGGAAAAAATGATAACCGAACCGGCAGCGATTCGGTTATTTTTTTTTGACGGACAAACTCCCCGCATGAAGCATACCTGATGAGTGGTATCTTTGCCGCATGGAAAATTAATTGAACGGTTGCATGATGAAATATATGATCTGGCTATGGCTGCTGCTGCTTCCGGCAGCGCCGAAAAGCATTACGGGCAAGGTAGTCAGCGTCTCGGACGGAGATACCTTTACCTTGCTGACATCGGGAAACCGGCAGGAAAAAATCCGGCTCGACGGGATCGACGCGCCGGAAAAGAAACAGGCCTTCGGCGAAA
>JAIRXI010000071.1 GCA_031268395.1 Tannerella sp.
CACCTCGAAACAGCGCCGTATAACAGCCACGGCGCATCGCCGGCGAATACTGGAATAAAGAAACAAAGAATAGAAAGTTAAATTATTACACAATCAAAAACTATAGAAGATGGCAAATCATTTAATTATTGGCCTCGGAGGTACCGGAGGCAAGATTTTACGGGAAATGCGCAAGCGCGTTTATGAAGAATATAGAAGTAACAACCCGCCGGGAAAGACCTTTCTGGAATATCTCTATGTAGATTCCGATCCTTCCGACCTGGCCAGCAAGGAAGGATGGGAAACGATGGGCGGATCCGTACACCTGATGCCGAGTCAAAAGGTGTCTATCCACGGTATAGGTGCAAATGTGCTGGACAACCTGTACCACTATCCCGGCATACACTCGTTTATCAATGACGAAGACCGGGGACTGTTGAACGATATCGGCGCGCTGGTCACTGCCGGCATCGGCGGACAGCGCCGGCGGCTCGGACGCCTGCTGTTTGCCAACAATTTAAGCGGACTGCCCGACGCACGGTTTACGGTACGGCTTCAGGCAAATGTGCATAAAATAGTAACCGCCAGCAAGAACGAGCTGGTCACATTTCATGTCTGTGCCGGTCTGGCCGGAGGGACAGGTTCCGGATCCATCGTGGATACGATTGCGCAGATCAGGAAGATCTATGGACCTGAACATGGCGGCGGCGACAAATACAAGTTGCACCTCTACCTGTATGTTCCCGAAATCATTCTTGTTAATCCCACGTCGGATTCGGGCTATTATCATGCCAACGGCTACGCGGCCTTAAGCGAACTGAACGCAATGAGTTTGGGCGCTTACAGGCCTTACGACGTCAGCGGCCTGTCGAAGGATAAGGAAGGACATGTGAAACGCCTGCTCCAGGGATGTGAGGCTTTTGAGGTCGCTTATTTGTTTTCCAACATCAACGAAGCCAACCATCAGCTGGAGCTTCAAACGGAACTCCCGGCTGCGGTGGCCGATTTCCTGTTTCAGAAGATTATCACGGCCGAAAATAACAAGGAAGGCAAGATGAAACGCCTGGTCGGATGCGAAAACGACGGCGCCGGGCCGGAAAAGGACGGCGCGGGTATCCCGGTTCACAGCCGCCGCTTCCTGACGTTTGGTGTGAAACGGGTGGAATATCCGGAAACGGAAGTGAAGGAATACGTCACCTACAGTTTTGCACGTCAGGCCGCACGTCAGCTACAGTTCAACCTGTGGCGCGACGGGATCGGTTTCGACGAGTGTTCGATGGACGAAGTCGGTATCGGGTTCAAAACGGAAATTCAGGAAAAGAAAACGCGCGAAGACCTGCTCCTGTCCGACAATTACCTCACGCTCTCGAAGTCGCTGATCGACAATGTGGCCACCAAAAGGTGGAAAGAAATAGCTTCCGGATGGGAAACAAGTACCCAGTTTTTTGCGGAAGACGCCATGGCGGACAAGGAAAAGAAGAACTGGCTGAGCGCCTTCACCGACGCTTGCGAACTGCATTTCAACACGAATTACCGCGGACAGGGCGTGAAGGATTTCTACAAAGTGCAGCGGGGAGAAAAAAAGGCATACGCCGCCTGCATACGCCGCCATATTGAGGAGAAACTCTTCAACGAATGGCACAGCGGCAGCAAATCTATCCTCGAAGTGGAGAAATATATTGCCCTGCTGATCGAAGACTGCGAAAGCCGCCTGCCACAGTTTAAGGAGAAAATCGCAAGCCACGAAAATATTATCGAGCACGAAACGGCTCCCGAAATCAATCGCTGCAACAACGAGTGGAACCATATCGGCTGGTTACGGGATGCTATCACCAACGCTTCCACAAAAGTGTTTTCGGCCTACAAGACGGCCAAGTGCGAGTTTTATACCCTGCAAACCCGTATCGAAGGCAACCGTTACGCCATAGAACTGCTCCAGGCCGTAAAGAACGAACTGGAACAGATGCAGAACAGCGTCGTGGCTTTCAGAATACTGTTGACGGAAATGCTTCGTCATGTACAGGATCTCGCCGAAGCCAAGTGCAAATCCGAAAAATCGGACAGGGAAGATTCCGCCAAGACCGTGAAGAAATACGATCCGGAACAGGTGCGCGAAACCACCCGGCATTTCATAACCGACGAAAACAGGCAGAAACACAATGCCTCCCAGATCCGTGGCGAACTGGTCGGCCTGCTGGGAGAGAACGGTAAACGCAGTTTCAACGGATTACTGGAGAAACTGGATATGACCTCGGCCGAAAATATATTCTTCAATGTCTGCATCACCAATGCGACGGCCATGATGGAAGACCTGGCAACCGCCGATTCAACCCAGCGGATGCTGAATGTAAACATACTGGAGAAAATCAAGCAGGAATATAATTCGGACGAACGGCTGGAAGAATTTGTTACGGACCTGGTCAAGTCGGCCAAATCCTATCTGCAATTCAATCCGGAAGAAATAGGAAAAAGGCCTGAAACAAGTATGATGCAAATGATTCAGCTCAGCTTGCCGAAATACGACGATCCCTCCAATTTCCGGCAGAAATTTATTGACATGTTTGCCCAGGTATCCGGCATTGACGTAAATCAGGATGTATCGGAAAACGACAGGGCCAACAGAATCGTCATCGTGGCTGCCGCCAGCGGCTTCCCGCTCAGGTTTGTATCCAACGTGGCTAACCTGAAAGACCGCTACGACGAAAAGATGGCCGGAGCTGCATTGAGCCGGATGGTCGTTCACACGGAGAGTCACAAAAAAGCCTTGCCCGAACTGTTTGAAGAATCCGTCGCAGACAAAAAGGAAAGACTGCTCCCGGTCGCGTTGACGGCATTTGCCATGCAGCTGCCGGTAGACAAGACGAACCCGACTACCGGCGAAACTTTCAAGGCAATAGGCTTTGTCGACGAGTTGGGGATGGTTGGCAACTGGGTCTACCTGGGGAAAAACGTATTGCAGGCGGTCGACAAACTGACGGCTTCCGACGTCGACGCCGGGAAGGTAATCAAACTGGTGGAAGACAAACTGCGAACGGACTATCTGCACAACGAGAAAAAGGCAATCTTGAAGAAATCGCTTGCCGAACTGATCAATACGCAGGTACTGGCGCTATGCGGCAACAACGACATGGACACCCGTTTTATGGCCTGCAAGAATGCCGCCGTTCACATCATACAAACCGAACTGGCAGAAAAGTAATCATAAACTATATAAACATAAACAGATATGGCAAAAGTAAAAGGAGTTTGCAAAAACATTGATGAAGAGTGCTCGAGAGCGCTCCGGAGAGAAGTGCAGGAAGTGGAGAAATCCGCTCCCTTCGTATGTGAAGAATGCGGTAAGCCGTTAGTCGCCGCCACGGGCAAAGCCGCCACGGGCCGGGGGGGATCCAATCCTCCGGCCAATAAAAACCGGTTGATACTGATCGGTCTTTTGATCGTCGCATTGGTGGCCGGTGGTGGCGGCGCCGCCTGGTTCTTTTTCGGCGCTCAGTCGCCGAAGATAAAGAGCATCAGCCTGACGCCCACCCAGCTTGAATTGACGGTTGGCGAATCGGCCACGCTCCGCCACGCGGTTGAGCCGGCCGACGTACCGGCCGAAGGCCTGCTGTGGAGCAGCAGCGATGCGGCTGTCGCGAGCGTGTTGGATGGAGAGGTCACGGCCCTTGCTGCCGGAGAAGCGCAGATCACGCTTTCGACGTTCGACCGCAAAGTCTCGGCAAAAAGTACGGTGACCGTCAGCGAACCGCCTGTAGTGGAGGACCCGCCGGCGGAAGGCGACGTAGCCGCCGCGCTGAACGGCGGAGTGGTTCAGGGCAACGAAAACGGGGTCGGGCGCATCAGTACGCCGCTGGGGAATTACAACGGCGATCTGAAAAACGGCAAGGCCAGCGGAAACGGCACGTTCGAGTTCTTCAAGGCCGGGCTGATCAGTCGCAAGGATCCGCTGGAGCGGGTAAGCAAGGCGGGCGATGTCATTACCGGCCAGTTTGTCAACAACGAGGTCGTGCAGGTCACGTGGCTTGACGAGCAGCAAAAGCAGAAGGACGTGATTACGGTCGGCAGTACGGGAATCCCCGAATCATCCGCCCCCGGCAAATAAACCCTCCGTGCGATGCGAAACGCCATTCGGATGCTTCTTGCCGTCAGCCTCCTGACGCTGTCGATTTCCGGCGGACTGTCGGGTCAGGTGAAGGCGGAAAGCGAAACGATGAAACGGATGCTTGCCGACGCCCGGCTGAAAGGCTTTCGGATAGAGCGCTCCGGGACGCATGACCTGGGCGCGCTCTGTCCGGGCAGGCAGATGCGCGTGGAAGTGACCGGCTCCACGCTGACGGAAATGGGCGTCAGCCTCTTTCCCGAAGCGGCGGACGGGAGCCACACGTCCCCGATCTTCGGTTTCATCGAACGTTACCTGCTGGCGCTTATGCTCA
The DNA here is from genome assembly GCA_031268395.1 of Tannerella sp. Lineage (GTDB taxonomy): Bacteria > Bacteroidota > Bacteroidia > Bacteroidales > Tannerellaceae > Tannerella. The sequence continues at coordinate 4,413 of JAIRXI010000071.1, forward strand.
AACGCGACCGGACGGAACAGGACCGCCGGCTGCGGGCCGATTCCGTGACGCTGAAAGTCAACGGCAGGGATATGGCCGGCGGCCGGCAGTCCGTCGCCGCGATTGTCCGTTCCATCGAGCGCACGACGCCGTTCCGGCTGGACGGCGACGACGCCCGTCTCCGGGCACAGTGGCAGACGGCCGCCGGCGATGTCGAACTGTCCTTCCCCAGGCAATACGACCTGATACTGGGACGCGACAAGCAGGAACTGGCCGCCACTTTCCGGGCGGAACTGGAAACGTTTGCCGTCCCGCACGCCCCGCTGCCGTCCCGCACATCGCTGTCCTTCACCCCGCTGCCCGGCCAGTACATGCCGAACCTGGACGTCTATGCCGACCTGGGGCCGACGCTGCTGGTTCCCGGCATAAAAAGCGGACGCTATCTTCAGTATCAGCCGCAGGGAAAGCAGTTTGCCTGGCTCTTCAACGAACGGATGGCGGAGGAATCGCTGCTCAACCTGTTCGGCAATGCCGACGAGATGGGACGGAAAAACCGGCTACAGATGACCGTCAAAAGCTACCGGCTGTCCGAAACATTTCCCTTCAGCCTCGACCGGCTGTGCGCCTGCATGAAGGCGTGGAACTGTGAAGCCTACATGGGCGCGGAAACGGAAACGGAGACGGAAATGACGGGGACGGCGCTGTACGTGAACCGGGAGTTGATGTACCTCCATCTGCTTCACTTCAAATTCCCGAAGGAAGCCTTCCGGAACGAAAACCTCCCGGTTTCCGCCACGCTGTATCCATACATCCCGATACACAACGTCGCCAGCCTGTTTGACGACATAAAGGAATATATTGAATAAAAGCAAGTATAACAAACAATGAAAATAGAGATGAAAGAAAAACGTAACTGTGGCAGGTATATCCTGCTGGTATGGGCGTTGCTGGTCTGTTATCCGGCGAAAGCACAGTTTGAAACGACCGTCGAACTGGACCACACGCCCAATGCACGGATCAGGGCAACGCTGGAAAAAAACGCCGGCGCGCTGCTTACCGAACTGAACAATGCGCAGGGCGAAAACCGTTCGCTGTCGCTGGAAGCGCTGGGTATGGACACGGAGGCCGAAAGGCATCTGATGAGCCTGTGGGCGTC
>JAIRXI010000166.1 GCA_031268395.1 Tannerella sp.
GAATCTACAACAAAATCAAAACAATGAAAAGACAGGCTTATGGATACAGAGACCAAAAGTTCTTCGAACTTAAAATATTGGCGATGCACGAGAAAAACTACGCATTTGTCGGATGAACCGAACTTAATTCCTCATAAGCGGCAATGTGGGTTAAGCATGGTGTTGCTACACAAATTACTCCGCAGGAGTTGTATGTCCATAGCATACGAATAGCTCTCTGCTGGATGAAACTCCGTACGGAGTTCAACCGCAGGTTTAATCGCTTTTTCTATTGATATGAATGCCCTGACGGGCAAACCCCGTTCATCGTTTCTATTGAATGCGGCTTAATGGTCAAAACGGGTGATAAAAAGCCTTCAAAAAGTTTAATGGTCAAAACGGGTTTATTGCGCCAGGGAGACGCGAAGGCTGATGCCGTAATTGGAGTTGGAGGTGGGATAGGATGCGCTGGAGACGAGCGGGCGGTTGATTTGTCGGTCGTAGAAGGCGCGAAGGGTGACGGCCTTGCTGAAGGCATAGTCAGCCGAGAACTGCATGCTCAGGATTGAGGTGCCCTGCGTCATCTGGGCCGACAGGTCTTCGATCTTGCGGATCAGCGACTGGTTGGTGCGCTGCGAGAGGTCCAGGCGTACGGTCAGGTCGTTGCTGAAATCGCCCTTCTTTTTCATCTTCAATACCCGGTTGAAGTCCGCATATTTGTATCCGACGCTCAGCGTAATATCGTTGGAAACGGTCTCCACTACCTGATAGGAAGAGATGTTCAGGCTGACGTTTCGCATTTTCTGTATTTTAGCGCCGGCCGTCATGTTGTTGAGCAGGGTAGCGTCGATGCCAATCAGGGGGCTGAACTGCTCGTTCAGGCTGACGGTCGAAATTTCGAAGGCGGACGAGGGCAGCGGGTCGCCGCTGAACACGTCGCGCACGAATCCGAAATCCTCTCCGGAGCCTACCCAGTTCAGGTAGGAATTGTATGTCCCTACCGAATAGATGCAGCGGTACTGGTGGTTCAGCAACAGCGACTTGAACCATTTTTTGATCAGCGGGAGGCGGATCAGTCCGTCGTAGGAGATTCTCCAGTTGGGCAGCAGGCTGGTGATGGAAGGAAAGGGCGTCAGTCCGACGCGGCCGGGATCCTTTCCAGTGTAGGCAGCGATAAAAGCTGGAATCAGCACGTCCGGCGAGTTTGGACGGACGGCGCCTCTGGAGGGGTTATAGGGCTGCCCGGCCAGGGAAGAACCTTCCAGGAATCCGTGTTCGGGATAGAGCGTGCCGGCATAGCGGCTTTCGAGGCGTGCGGCGATGGCCGCGCGGTTTTCCGCAAACCGTTCGAACGTTTTCGAACGGTAGCCGTCCCTTGCGTCGCCCAGGCTCTCGAACATGCCGCCGAATGCGATCGAGGTCATGGAAAACGTCCCGCCGTAGGTTGTCGGCATGCCTTTGTACATATACCGTATTTCGGTGTCGCGGGTGTCGATCCGGCGTGCGTCGAGATCAATTTTCAGGCCGGTAAAAGGTTCCAGGGTGGCCGTGCCGGTAAAGGTCTTCGAACTGTTGAGCATGGCCGGCGTGATGTTTTCTTCGCTCATGATCATCCAGTTGTTGTTGACCGCTTCGGTGACGAAGCTCTCGCGGACGTCTCCCAGCGCAAATCCCCAGCCGGGGGCCGTTCCGAAAGGCGTTGTCGCCTGTCCCAGCCAGTCGCCGACCGAGGGATGGAAGCCGGGCAGCCGCATCCCGTCGGTATTCGAGTACTGGATGTTGATGCGGCGGGTGGACATCAGGAAGCGCGTGCCGTATTCGGCGATCTTCGTCAGGAGGTTTTCCGCCGGCGGCGGACCGGGATACAGGGTGAGTTTCAGCGTGACGGAATCCCGGTTCTGGATGCGGATACGCGCATAATCAAGGGCTTTGAAGCGGACGCGGTAGACGGAACTGTCCGAGGCGCGGCGGGCGGTGAGGTGGATTTTTTTGTTCAGCAGCCCGTGCGAGACGATTACATCGCTGTCGGGACTTAGCGTGACCGTGGTTTCAAACTTGACGCGCGGTTTCTTTGCGCCGCTGCCGTCCCGGCTGCGCGGCGGCTGCTGCGGCGCGGCCGAGGTATTGAATTTCTGGTTGACTTTCTTCAGGAAACGGTTCTTGTTGTAGAGCGACAGCAGGTTCAGGCTGCCCTGGACATCGATCTGCCGCTGATTCCGGATGGCGTTGCCGGTTTCGACCTCCGCGTCGATGAAGGAACCGCGTTCCCAGTTATACGAGGCGCTGTAGGAGACATTGCTGCTCATCCAGTCCAGTATGGGAATATACTGTAGCGGCATGGTATACGTGATGTTCAGCCGCTGGTCGTAGAGCAGCGGCTGTCCCAGATCGGCGATGCTCTTCAGCACGGAATCTTTCCAGACCTTGTACTGATCCGGGTTCAGTTTTCTGTTGACCTGCATGTAAGGCTCTTCAATCCGGGCATTCGTGTTGGACGAAAAATCGGCGTTCAGGTTGTTCAGCGGACTCCAGCGGACATTGAAGCCTCTGTCCCAGTAAAACGCCTGGCTGAAAGAGGGGATGAGGTTGTTCATGCCGGAGTTCAGGCTGTTCATGTCGCGCAGTTGCAGTTCGTAGTAATTGCGCTGTATGGAAGTCTGGAAACTGAGGTTGGAGGGCAGGTAATTCAGCGCAAACTGCTTGAGGTAGCGGGTATGGGCGCTGTTGCTCTCCAGTTTGGCGAAAGGCGCCAGTGGCCGGGCATACGGCGTATACGCATATCCCATGTCCCCCTGATAGTTTTTTGTCGTTTCATATTCGGTTTCGGGACTGGTACGTTTGTTTTCGCTGAAGGCATAGCTGAACGAAAAGTTCGCCGGGTCGTAGGGCATCGGTTTTTTGCTTCTCACGTCCATCCGCACGTTGTTCATGGAGATGCTTTTGAGAGAAACCTGATCCTGCGAGAAATGCCTGATCGAATCCTTTTCCGCTTTCGTGGAGACGGTGCTCAGCGCATCCTGCAACAGAATATCCTGGTCCAGCGGATTATACTTGGGAGATGTCGTTTCACGCGAGACGGCGTAGTACAGTGGGAGATTCACCCGGGCCTTTTCGGGGAAAAACTTGCCCAGCTGCACGGTTGTCGTGACGGTATACTGCGTGTAGTCGTTCATGCTGCGTTCGCCGATGGACTGGTCCAGCCCTCCAAACCCGACGGTTTCGACACGTCCGCTGGCATTCACCGTCCCCAGGTCCGACAGGGCCACATTCAGGTTCCCGTTGGCCGCCCAGCCGCCGTCTTCATCAAAATCGGTCATGCGGAGTTCGTTCACCCATATCTCCCCGCTTTTGATGTCCTTTGAATTGTTGCGTATGCCGACCATGAGGGTTTTCACTTCGGCCAGGCTCGGATTCCCGACCACACTGATCTTGTTCCGCGTATTCTCCGGATCGTATTCCGAATAGACGGTATGAAACGCGACGCCGGCTTCGCCGCTCCGTTTGGCGCGGTTGCGTTTCAGTTTCAACTCAGTCAGCACGTCCGTGTTGAAGTTGATCATGTTGTCTGCCGGCCAGACGACGGCCCGGTCGGCCTCGTTGTCGCTGTATCCGCCCGGTGGTGCGGGAGGTGTCAGGTTCAGCGGCACTTCATATTCGTAGTAGTTGTTCTTGTAGTCCGATCCCAGACGCATGAAGACGGACAGTTCGCCGTTGTCCAGTTCGGTTGCGCCGTCCGCAATCAGCTGCTCCGCATGGACAAAGAGCTGTAGCCGCTTGTAGCGGCGCAGGTCGTAGAAGGCGGTCTTGTAGATAGCTCTTGCATCCTGCGAGCCGAGGTTCGTGACCTTCATTGAGAGCGCCTGCTCATTTTGCTGGACGAGCTGCGACTGATTGGGGTCAATCATCCGCGTGACGCCCGGCGGCAAGATGTAATTGACCGGCAGCCGGTCACCGTTTTCCTCAATATTGACGGACATGACGTCCAGCCGTCCGGCGGAAGGCGCCGCATTCGGGCCGGACAGGTCCTGTGCATAGACCCGCCAGTCGCCGCGCACCAGCGAAAACGTCCCGAAGCGCAGGTGCGTCGTTTCCCGGAATCCCGTCATGTACAAGCGCATGAACCGGATGGTCTTGAAATCCTGGATCGTCCCGATTTTCCGAAAAAATTCCTTTACCGGTATCTTGAACTGGTACCAGTTGACACTTTCGGTTGTCCCGTTCGCCAGTTTCACGTTGACCGTCCGTTTGTTCACGATATGGTTTTGACCTTCGTTCAGGTCTTCGGGGCGGATGGAGACCCTGTATTCGTAATATTTCTCGTTTTCGTTGAGCGTATTGTCCTGGTTCAGGTCTTCCACGTCGGGAATCATTTTGGCGGAGACGTCGTACCGTTCGGGCGAGTCTTCCGAGGCGGTGGAATTTCCTTCCGTCCCGTTGTAATGCTTGTAGCGGGTGAGGATGTCTGTCTGGTCACGGTCAAAGTCCGAGCCTCTGAAGTAATGGTAGTTGTCGCCGGCCGGATCGTTCAGCGGCGAAAACGGATCGGCCGACATCCGCATCTGAGCTTCGGGCGTGAGTTTGCCCTGCAGTTGCTCCAGGTAGCGCTGGTAGGTGGGGAAACGCTGCTCTTCCTCGGTGGAGAGGCCATTCAGCCCGACGTCCTGCAGTCTGCGTGTGCCGGGGGTGTTGTCGAACGCATAGACGGTGCTTTGCTGGCGGGGCACTTTTCCCCAGACCGTCGTATCGATCTGGCTTGTGCTGCCGTCGACCGGCAGTCCGTTTTCAAAAAATTTCTTCTCGTCGCGGAGGATGTCTTCCGACAGTTCGCCCAGGTTGAGGTACAGTTCGCCGCCCGTGGCCGTTTCCCGGTTGTAGATGAACGGATCCATCATCCAGAACTCGATGTATTCGATGTTGGCGACCTCGAAATCGCTCTGCTCAATGCGGCGCATCATACCGCCCCACCGCTTTTCGGGACTGGCCAGGCTGCCGTCGGACAGAATATTGTCGGCATCCAGATTGTACGGTCCGCGCTCGTTCGGATAGTAGGCAAGATTGAGGACATACAGCGAGTTGTTTTCGTTGTAGGTCAGTTCCTTTCTGGGAAACAGTTCCTCATACCCGACGGCACGCACATAGTGGTTCGACAGGTCGTTGTCGTTCAGGTGGGAGGGGCGGAGGGAAGAATTTTTCCGCGTGAAAATGCCGTCGATGTAATACCATGCAAACAAAGCCCTGTTTTTTCCGTAATCCACATGATTGATCAGCGACGCTTCAGGGAAGAGCGCATCGGCCGAATTGTCGTAGGGCACGCTGGCCAGCGCCCACGGATACGGATTCAGGAGGTCGAACTGGCTCTGGGTCGACTCGAAGTCGTCCAGATAGGAATATTGACCGGTATACTTGCTTTCGTAATGTCCGGCAATCAGGTGTGCAAATTCCGCGTCGAAGTGGATGCGGCTGGGTTGCGTCAGGTTCAGCAGCGGCAGTTTGTCCACAAGATTGGTCAGCCACTGGCTTTCCGTCTGGTACGACAGGTTTGTGCCCCACAGCGTATTCTTGATGGATTCGTCGCCCATGGCCGTTTTGGTGGTCACTGGCATCTCGGACAGGTGCATGACGGTGGCGCCCATCGTGAAGTTTTTTGAGAACTCGTAATTCAGATCCATGCCCATCATGGTCTTGCGCTGCATGTTGTAGGACGTCCGGTCTTCCAGCGATACCTGGATGTTATTGCTGGCGATGTTTTCGTTCAGAATGGTGACGATACCTGAAATATAGTCGACCGTATAATCCACATTTTCGACCAGTGGACTGCCGCTCGCCGTCACGGAGACCGACCCTCGCGCCACGTTCGTTGCTCCCAGCTGAATCTCGGACGAAGAGGACGCCCGGTATTCTCCGCGGAGGAGGAACTTGTTTTTTTCGGCGATCTGCTGTGCGATGGTCAGGGTGGAGTCATACAGTTCCTGAAACACGTATTTGTCTGCAATGGCATCGTTGCCGATGGCTTTGCGGAGGTGAGAGCCGAAGGGTTCGACGACGGGGAAGATAATCCTGCCGTTGTCGGGCTGTATCGTATATTCTTCCAGGAAGTCGAAAAAACCGTTCGGGTGGGGTTCGTTATTTGCGTCCAGGCGGTCGAGGTTCATGACGCGCAGCAGGATCTGGTTGGCGATGTTGCCTTCCGGGATGGCATTGACGTATACGCCCGTGGTGTCGCTCTGGTACAGGATGTCCAGGCGGAACTTGTCTTTCTGCACAGAATAGGCGCCGGGCAGCAGGTAGACGTTTTTCATCATCAGGTGCCAGAAAGGCATGGAGGGCGACAGGCTGGTGCCTTTCAGCAGTTTGAGATACAGACAGGCGTTTGTCTGCTCCGAGTTGTCCGTCGAAAACTCGCCGACCTGGTACACGCTTCCGTTGTACGTATATTCGTAGGCCACGGCCAGCACCTCGTCGGGCTGAAGTTTTGACTGCAGGGAGAGGTATCCCAGCTGTTTGTTGAATCTGTATTCGGTGTACTCCAGCCGGCGGGCGCTTTCGATCTTTTCGTAATCCGTTCCTCCGTCGATAAACTGATTCAGTGTCTGCGTCACCATGCCGATTTCGCGTGCCGGGGCATAGGCCGCACTGTTCAGTGTCTGATACAGCGTGTTGGCCTCGTTGTGGGGCACTTCCAGCGAACCGACGGGCTGGAACTGAGGGTTGGAGATGTGCCTGTTTTCTCCCAGATCGGAGAAGGCCACAATGTTGCGCGACTGGCTGTAGTTGCTGCGCTTGTTGGTGATCCACACTTCGATCCGGTTGATCGTCACGGAGGAGGACACATAGGGCAGCCTGGACATGGCCTGGTCGTAATGCTCCCGGAAATAGAAACCCAGGAAAAAGTGGCGGTTTTCGTCATACTGGTCAATGTTCAGTTCATAGTCTTTGGTCTGGGCGCCGCCTTTGGAGGAGACGGTCCGGCTTTCGGAGTTCTGCTGTGCCAGCAGGGCGTTGACGCGCAACTTGCCGAACTGCAGTTCGGTGCGAATGCCGAACAGCGCCGCGCCGCCGCGGATCAGCGAATTGCCGGTAGCCAGGCTCACGTTGCCTCCTTCGAGTTTCTTGACGATTTCGTCTTCTTCGCCGCTGTATCCCAGATTCAGGCGCGAGGCGTCGAAGTCGAATGTCGATTCCGTATTGTAGTTCAGTACCGAATTGATTTTGGTGCCGACCGACGCCTGCATGCTTACCTGGATGTTCGTGTCGAAATTGAAATACGTCCGGCTGCGCGAGCGTTCCGGCAGGGAAGGGTTTTTCGTGCTGGAGTTTTTCATCCCCAGAATCAGTTCGCCCGATCCCTGCGTCTTCATGCGCACGCCGCCCGGGCCGAACAGTTTTTCGGCCGGGCCGAGATTGAACTGCATGTCAGACAGGCTGAATCCGCCGCTTTTTTCATTCCTGAAATTCGATTCGTTTTTTTGCCGGTAATAGGCGCGCATGGATTCCATCATGCTGTAGTTCCGGTATTCGTCCGGCGTGAGCGTGAGGGGTGTTTCGATTTCCATGTCGCCCACTTTGGTGCGGACAACATACATGCCCGTGTGCAAATCGTATTCCACTTCCGTTTTCAGGTTTTCCGGATCCTGCAAGTCGGCCGGCGACTGCTCCGTCAGGTCCCGGTATTCGCGGGCGGTCGTTCTGGCTACCGGGAAGCGGGTCTTGACGGTATCGCCGGAAGCGGGAGACTGTCCGGCGCGCGCCGTACCCGGCTGCTGGGCGTGCACGCCGGTGATGCAGAAGGCTGCACCCGACAGCAGCGCGACCAGCAGTCCCGCCACATACCCGCGCCCGACCCGCGAACGATGTCTCCCTCTCCCTTCCATTTAAAGTATCTTGAGGGCCGTCCGGATGATCTGTTCGGCAGAAAGATCCGGTTTTCCGGACGATTTTTTCAGGATGGTCTGCACCGCTTTCTGCGAAGCGGCTTTCTGGAATCCGAGCATGACCAGGGCCGAGATTGCCTCGTCGGCCGTTTCGCCGTATCCCGCCGCCGCCGCGGCGCCGTCGGCCGTCTTTCCCGCAACCGTTTTTACCTTGTTCTTCAGATCGACAATGACACGCTGCGCCGTCTTCGAACCGATCCCCTTGACCAGCGTCAGCGCCGATTCGTTACCGGAGGCGATGACATCCGTCAGTTCGGCCGGCAGCATGGACGACAGGATCGACCTTGCCGTATTCGGCCCCACGCCGGACACGGAAATCAGCAGCAGAAACAGTTCCCGCTCCTCCCGGGTGGCAAAACCGTACAGCAGACGGGCATCTTCGCGAATCACTTCGTAGATGTAAATCTTCCCCGACGCCTGATTCCGATACGCGCCGCTGGTCGTCAGCGAGATATGGATTTCGTAGCCTAACCCGTTGCAGTCTACTACCATCCGGGCCGGAGAAAGTTCCACAATTTCCCCTTTTATATATTCAATCATTTCGATTTTCCATTTGAACCGTATATATAACGGAAAAAAAGAAAAAAGCGTATATCCGGGGGGAATGATAAATTTGTGAAGGGGGGGAGAGACGCGGCGGCGAAGCGATCGCCAGGCACGCAGATCATACAGATTTGTGCAGCTCCTAAGGAAGGAAAATCTGCGTAAATCCGTATAATCTGCGTCATCTGCGTGCCTGCAATCCGCCAATCGGTACTTATCTTTCGGCTGCACAAAAACAGGATTGTTGGATGAACAGTGAACGGGTTTATGAAAGTATATCTTTGGTTAATTAAGCAAAAAACAGTGCCGCTTCTTAAACTATTCCGGACACATGGCGTCTATTTCCTTCGTAATTGAAATTGTTTTAACAGGTTATATAATATGATACGAAGAGGCTTTTTAGGAATACCGTTATTTTTTCTGTTTGCCATACCATCCATCGCTCAGGTGGAAGTGAAGGGAACCGTGATTGAGGAAGACAGCCGGATGCCGGTCGAACAGGCGGCGATCCGGCTGCTGAATGCAAAGGACAGCACGCTGGCGCAGGGAGCTGTCAGCAACGACAGAGGCGTTTTTTCCGTCAGGAACGTGAAAAATGGGAAATATCTGCTCAACATCACCTCGCTCGGCTTTGAAACGGTTTCCCGGCCGCTGGACATCAGCGGGAGAAACAGGACAGTCAGCCTCGACAGCATCGAAATGCGGGAAGATATGATCCTGCTGGCAGAAGCCACGGTGACGGCCAAAGCGGCGGAAGTCACCGTGCGCAACGACACGGTGGAATACAATGCCGATTCGTATAAGGTGACGGAAGGATCGGTGCTGGAAGACCTGCTGAAAAAGATGCCCGGCGTGGAGGTCGACAAGGAAGGAAAAGTGACCGTCAACGGGAAGGAAATCAAGAAAATCATGGTGGAAGGGAAAGAATTTTTCTCGGACGACCCGAAGGTGGCATCGCGGAATCTGCCGGCGCGGATGGTGGACAGGGTGCAGGTGCTGGACCGGAAGAGCGACATGGCCACGATGACCGGCTTTGACGACGGAGAAGAAGAAGCCGTGATCAACCTCACCGTCAAGCCGGGCATGAAACAGGGCTGGTTCGGAAATGCCATTGCCGGTTACGGCAGCAACGGCCGCTACGAAGGCAATTTCATGGTGAACCGGATATATAACAGCGACCAGTTCACCCTTATGGGCGGGCTGAACAATACGAACAGCATGGGCGCCTCCGACCTGGGAGCAAACATGTTCAGCGGCATGGGCGGCGGCCGGCGGGGATTCGGCGGATTCGGCGCCGGCAACGGCATCACCACCTCCGGCATGTTGGGAGCCAACTTCAGCAAGGAATTTATCCCCAAAAAACTGACCCTGGGCGGCAATGTCCGCTATTCCCACTCGGACAATCTGGCAGAAAGCAAGTACAATACCCAGAACATCCTGCCGGGCGACAGCCTCACGTACGATTTCAGCCAGAGCCGCAACAGCACGGTCCGGGACAACCTCGGAATCAACCTGCGCATGGAATGGAAACCGGATACCCTGACGCAGCTCATCTTCCAGCCGGACCTCGGTTACAGCCGCACGCACAGCCTCGAAGACGAACAGTCGCACTCGCTGGACGGACAGATGGACTCGGTGAACCGGGCCACCTCCCGCTCGCTCTCCGACGGCGAAGGATACAACATGTCCGCCCGCCTGGAATTTAGCCGGAAGTTGAACAGCCGGGGACGCGTCTTCAGCGCGTCGCTGTCCGGAGGGCTGAACGATTCCTACAGCGACGGCCTGAACACCTCGACCACCCGCTATCTCCTGTACGGCGATTCGAGCGACGTCATCGACCAGCAGGTGCACTACGACAACAGCGGATTCAACTACCGCGCATACGTATCGTGGGTAGAGCCGCTGGGACGCAACAATTTCCTGCAGGCCACCTACCGCGTCAGCCGGAACAAGCGGGAAGCGCTGAAAAACGCCTACGGCAACGACGGCAGCGGACAGTACACGGAACTGGATACGGTCTACAGCCAGAGCACGCGCAACAGTTCTACCGAACAGCGCGCCAGCCTCGCCTTCAAAGCCGTGCGGGAAAAATACAACTACACCGTCGGCTTCAACCTGGACCCCTCCCACTCCACAACGGAAACGTTCGTGGGCGACCAGGTGCTCTATTCCATGTCGCGGAACGTCACCAACTATTCCCCAACCGCCCAGCTGAACTATGCCTTCGACCGGCGGACCAACCTGCGCGTCGACTACGACGGACGTACCAGCCAGCCTACCATGCAGCAGTTGCAGCCCGTGGACGACGTCTCCGACCCGCTCAATACCACCCGCGGAAACCCGAACCTGAATCCGACCTATACCAATAACCTGCGCATCCGCTTCCAGAAATTTGTCCCCGAAAAGCAGACGGCCTTCATGATTTTTGCCGGCGGCAACTATGTCCTGAACAGCATCGCAGGCAAATCCACCTACGACGCGACAACCGGAAAAAGGATAAGCACCTACGAAAACGTGAACGGAAACTACGACGGGAACATCCGCGTGATATTCAACACCCCCTTCAAAAACAAAAAATTCAGCCTCAATTCCATGTCGTGGGCTTCTTACAGCAGCACGAAAGGATTCATCAACGGCCGGGAAAATACGAGCGACGCCCTCGGCCTGAACGAACGCCTCGGCGTCAACTACCGCTCCTCCCTTTTCGACTTCGGCCTGAACGGAAACATTCGCTACAACCGGACCGAAAACACGCTGCAGGGGCAGAACAACCTGAACACCTACAACTACGGCGGCGGCGCCCTCACGACGCTCTACCTGCCATACCGTTTCCAGGTCGAAAGCGACATCAATTACTCCACCAACGCCGGCTACACGGACGGCTACGAACAGCAGGAGCTGTTATGGAACGCCTCCGTGTCCAGATCGTTTTTCAAAAACAACGCGGGGATGCTCCGGATCAAGATGTATGACATCCTCCAGCAGCGCAGCAACATTTCCTACAGCGCCTCGGCCAGCAGCATCCGCTATTCGGAATACAACACGCTAAGCAGTTATGTCATGGTGCACTTCATCTACCGTTTCAACATCTTCAGTGGCGGCGCCTCCGAATCGGACATGCGGAATGATGGAAACGGCCCGCGGTTCGGGCCTCCCGGCGCTCCCCCTCCCGGCGGGCGCGGTCCCGGCGGTTTCTAAGGAACTGTCTGGAAACAGACGGCCTCTGCGGGGCAGCGTCATACGGTCAATGGACATGAGTTCATTCTCCATTCTTTTTGTCTGATACGCCATTCATGCGGATAGAGGTTGTTTGCGCGGGGGCCGATGTGTTTGACGAAACCCAGCGGCAGGCCGCGGAAGGTCACGGTCACATACCCTTTCGGCGTATCCGGCGGCAGCGTCAGGGCCTCTTTTTGCAGGTAGCGGACGGCCTCCTGCCGGTCGAGTTCGACCGTCGGGAAGGCGTCGCGCCGGAAAGCCGTGCTCAGGGCCAGCGCCGGCGCCGGCCGGCAGTCTTTCCCCCTCCATTCGCCGACGGGGATGCCGGCCGTGACGATGCGAAGGCGTCCAGCCAGCGACGACAGCCGTTCGGCATGAATCTCCGGGATCGCGCAGACGGCTGATGCCTCTGCCGTGAACCGGCAGGCGCCGGAGTCGGACAGCCATTCGCTGCACGGGACATGCCGGAGCGCCGGCAGCCTGCCGGTTCCCGTTTGGGCGGAAAAGGGCCTGTACGGCCCGTCGGGCTTGCGCAGGACAGCCAGAAAGAAGCCTTCGCCTTTCGTCAGGTGCGGGAAGAAACGGTAAGACGGATAGCGGTCGTCGGCGCTGCAGGTGATGCGCCAGTCTTCCTCGACGCCCACCGGGACCACCTCTGCCGGCAGATGCCCGGCCAGATAGCGGATATTATCCTCATTCTCTTCGCGGTTGAACGTGCACGTGCAGTAAATGCAGATACCGCCCGGCCTGAGCGCCGGCCAGACGTCGTGCAGGATACGCCGCTGGCGGGCGGCACACAGCGTTACGTTTGCCGCGCTCCACTGGCTGCGGCTGGCGGGGTCTTTCCGGAACATGCCCTCGCCCGAACAGGGCAGATCGGCAACCAGCAGGTCGAAGCCGTGCGCGAGGCGTCCCAGTTCGGCCGGGTCGCTGTTCGTGACGGCGACATCGGGCGAACCCCATTTAAGCATATTTTCGGCCAGGACGGTTGTCCGGCTGCGGATCACTTCATTGCTTACCAGCAGGCTTCGGGGCGGCAGCAGGCTCAGCAGGTGCGTCGACTTCCCGCCCGGCGCCGCGCACAGGTCCAGGCAGACGGCGGGCGACGCGAGGTATGGCCCGACGGCCTGTTCCAGAAACATGGACGCCGCTTCCTGCACGTAATAGGCTCCGGCATGAAAGAGCGGATCGAACGTGAACGCCGGACGTTCGGGCAGGCAGTAGCCCGTGGAACACCACCCCACCCGTTCGTGACGGGGCAGCGACGTCATTTTGGCCGGATTGATCCGGATACTGACCGGCGCCTTTGCCTGCAGCGCTTCTTCCAGCAGCGGACCGTCGTCCCGCCAGCGGCGCAGGCTGTCCGTAAAATCTTGTGGAAAATCCATCATTTTGCAATTATCGGAACAAAAGTAGTACATTTGCAGAAAATAAATTTTATGCAGCCGGCTCTTTTTCTGATTCCCGTGACGCTGGGTGAGACGGAACACCGGAGAGTGTTACCGGACTACAATCGCGATGTAATCCTTCATATCCGCCATTTTATTGTCGAAAATGTACGGACGGCACGCCGTTTTCTGAAGAAGGCGGCGCCGTCGGTCGTGATCGACGAACTGACGTTTTATGAATTAAACAGGCACACTTCTCCCGAACAGGTTTCGAGCTACCTGGAGCCGCTGGCGAAGGGCGAGCCGGTCGGCGTGGTTTCCGAAGCCGGCTGTCCGGCCATTGCCGACCCCGGCGCCGAGGTGGTGGCGCTGGCGCAGCAAAAGGGATACCGCGTGACGCCGCTGGTCGGCCCGTCGTCCCTCTTGCTGGCCCTGATGGCGTCCGGATTCAACGGACAGAATTTTGCCTTTCACGGCTATCTCCCCATTGAGGCTTCCGCCCGCGCCGGACAAATCCGGACGCTGGAAGCGCGCGTTTATTCGGAAAATCAGACCCAGCTCTTTATCGAAACGCCTTACCGGAACGGCAAACTGCTGGAAGACATCGTCCGCGTATGCAGAGCGACGACAAAACTGTGCGTGGCGGCCGGCATCACCGGCGAAGACGAATACATCCGGACGCGCCCGGTGAAAGAGTGGGCCGGTCGCCTGCCCGACCTGAACCGCATACCAACCCTGTTTTTACTCTATAAATAAGCATTTAATGGAAACGTATCAGGCACACGAGACAGCCGTAATAGACGAAGGAAGCGTGATCGGCGAAGGCACGCGCATCTGGCATTTCTCGCACATCATGGCGGGATGCAGGATCGGAAGAGACTGCACCGTCGGACAGAACGTGGTGGTTTCGCCGGAAGTGGTTCTGGGGAACCGGGTAAAGGTGCAAAACAACGTATCGGTATATACGGGCGTAATCTGCGGAGACGACGTGTTTTTAGGCCCCGGCTGCGTGTTTACAAACGTCATCAATCCGCGCAGCGCCCTTTCGCGCAGGCAGGAATATCTGCCCACCTTTATTGAAAAAGGCGCTTCGATCGGCGCCAACGCGACCATTCTCTGCGGACGGAGAATCGGCGCCTTCGCCATGGTCGGCGCCGGCGCGGTGGTGACAAAGGATGTATTGCCCTACGCGCTGGTCGTCGGCAATCCGGCCTGCCAGACCGGCTGGGTCAGCGAATACGGTCACCGGCTGAAGTTCGAGGCCCCGGGCCATGCCATCTGTCCCGAAAGCGGCGACCGCTACCGGCTACAGAACGGAAAAGTCAGAAAGATGACAGAGGACGGAGAATGATTCGCCATTCGTCGCAACCACCCCGCGGCGGCTGCCCTCGGGCGCACTTCACAGCTCATACCCTTTTTGTTGATAATTGACAGTGTGGCATATACATGGGTATGTGAGCAAATGGACCGGCTCATTGAATCTTTGGAGTTTCCCGACATGTTGGGGAGGTTCGCCGACGCATTGGGAAGGTTCGCCGACATGTTGGGGAGGTTCGCCGACGCATTGGGGAGGTTCGCCGACATGTTGGGGAGGTTCGCCGACGTGTTGGGGAGGTTCGCCGACATGTTGGGGAGGTTCGCCGACATGTTGGGGAGGTTCGCCGACATGTTGGGGAGGTTCGCCGACGTGTCGGGGAGGTTCGCCGATGTGTCGGGAAGGTTCGCCGATGTGTCGGGAAAGTTTACCGACATGTCGGGAAGGTTTGCCGACATGTCGGGAAAGTTTGCCGACGTGTCGGGAAGGCTCCCCGATCATTCCATTTTATATGTTTAATGATCCCAACATGTCCATCAGGGGTTGCGAAACAAATAACCGGCACGTATTTCCCCGCATCCCGAGCGCATTTTTATCTGAGCAGAGGCGTCCTCTTTTTTTTCAACAGGGTTACGGTTTCGGAAGGCCTGTCCCGGGCGGGACCGTATGTTGGCCGAAAACAGGGTACAGCGCTGCCGGACATGTCGGGATACAGGCAAAAGGAAAACAGCCGCTATCGTAGAGACGCGATTCATCGCGTCTCTGCCACGAACCCCCGAAGCGTGCCATTCGTAAAAATAATCCTTACGGTATATAAGATTTTGTTTAATCTTCCGTTATTCCGTTATGAAGAAAAGATACATTTACCAAACGAGTTGAACGGAAGAAGTCTTTATGATACGGGTGGCATTAGTGAACAAGTTTTATTATCCGAGGGGTGGCGACTGTGTGGCTGTCATGGCTACGGAGCAGTTGCTGAAAGCCAGAGGTCATGAGGTGGCTGTGTTCAGTATGCACCATCCGGACAATCTTTCTTCGCCGTGGGAGAGGTATTTTCCTGCGGAAGTGTCCTTTTCCGGGACGTCGGTTTCCGGCAGGATCAGGGCAGCGGAACGGATCTTTTGCGCACGCGACGTGGCAACGCATTTCACCCGCCTGCTGAACGATTTTAACCCCGACGTGGTACATCTCCACAACATCCATTCCTATCTTTCGCCCGTTGTGGCACAGGTGGCTCGCCGGAGAGGGCTGCGGGTGGTCTGGACGATGCACGACTACAAGCTGATCTGCCCCGCCTATACGTGCCTGCGTGCCGGACGGCCGTGCGAAGCGTGCTTCTCCCGCAAGTCCGGCGTGTTCAGACATGCCTGCATGAAAGGCAGCCGGGCGGCCAGCCTGCTGGCCTGGATGGAAGCGCTGTACTGGAACCGGAAGAAACTGGAACGCCTGACCGACCGGTTCATCAGCCCCAGTTCGTTTCTGAAGGAAAAAATGGTCTCGGCCGGCTTCCGGGCAGAACAGATTGAGGTGCTGCCCAATTTCATGCACCGCCCGACGCCGCCGCCGGCCGGAAAAGGGGCGTATTACTGCTACACGGGCCGCCTGTCCGCAGAAAAGGGCGTGGCCACCCTGCTGGATGCGGCCAGGCGGTTGCCCTTTCCATTGAAGGTGATCGGCGGAGGGCCGCTGCTCGATTCGCTGAGAAAGCAATTCCCGCAGACGCACATCGAATTTACGGGACAGCTGCCGGCCGAACAGCTGTTGCCCGCCGTACAGCAGGCGCAGTTCCTGGTCATGCCCTCCGTATGGTACGAAAACAACCCGTTCAGCGTGATCGAGGCGCTTTGCCTGGGGACGCCCGTGCTGGGCGCAAACATCGGGGGTATACCGGAACTGATCGAAGACGGGGTGAACGGGATGCTGTTTGAGCCGGGCGATCCGGAGGACCTGACGGATCATATCCTGAACATGCAGCACGCAGCCTTCGCCCGTCAAACGATTGCGCGGCAGGCGCAGCAAAGATTTTCTGCCGGAAATCACTTCGAACATCTGCTGGAAATCTATCAAAACAAATTATCGGAAAGTGATTTATAGATCAAAAAACAAGAATACAGGATGAAGAATATTGTTCAAGGAAGCCTTATTACTACGTTTCGCTGCAATGCAAAATGTAATATGTGCAATATCTGGCAACATCAAACCGGCGCGGAAGAAGAAATAGAGTATGCCTGCTATGAAAAACTCCCCGACGGCCTGCGAATCAACATTACGGGAGGAGAAGCGACCATACGGAAAGATATCGACGACATCTTCCGTGTCCTGCATCCGAAAGCGTCGCTGCTGGAACTGAGCACGAACGGATACCATACGGAAAAGATCGTTGCCCTGGCAAACCGGTATCCCGACATACTGATACGCGTAAGCCTGGAAGGACTGCCTGCCCTGAACGACAGCAAACGGGGGATAAAAAACGGGTTTGATCATGCGCTCAGAACGATGCTGGAGCTGAAAAAAACGAAATGTAAAAACATCGGTTTTTCGGTAGTCATTTCGCCCGACAACTATAAAGACCTGCTTTACCTGTATGACCTGTGCGTTGCCCTGGACGTGGAACTCGGAAATTCCGTCGTGCACAATTCGTGGTATTTCCACAAAAGCGACAACGAAATCGTAAGCCGGGATGCGCTGGAACAGCACGAAAAGTTCGTAAAAGCATTGCTCACCTCCAAAAGGCGAGGACTGAAAAACAAACTCAAGGACTACGGCCGCGCTTACTTCAACAAGAGCATTCATCGCCGGCTGCGGGGCGACGGACAGGGATACCGCCCGCCCTGCGGCGCGCTGAAAGACTTTTTCTTTATCGATCCCCGGGGCAACGTCAGCCCGTGTAACGGCTCCGAAGAGGAATGGATCATCGGAAACATCAGAGACGATTCTTTCGAGAACATCATGCACTCGGACAGGGCAAAGGAAATGGCCGGGCGGGTGGAAAGGTGCGACCGGAACTGCGCCTTTGTCGTCACCGAACGGCACGACATGCTGCGCCGGCCGTGGATTCCCGTCCTGTGGGTCGTCCGCAACAAGATACGCATAGCCCGCGGAAAAGCGATTTGCTGGTGAAAAAAATAAGCGTAAACGTATTTGGCACCAGAGGATTCCCCCTTGTCCAGGGAGGCGTGGAGAAACACTGCGAATGCCTGTACCCCCTGATGACTCATTCATGCCGCATAACCGTTTTTCGCCGAAAACCCTATGTCCGGTCTTCCGGCGAACAGTATGCCCCTGTCCGGTTTGTCGACCTCCCGTCCACGCGGATCAGGGGATGGGAAACGGCCTGTCATTCCCTGCTGTGTACGGTATATTCCCTGTTCCGGCGGCCGGACATCGTACATATTCACAACATCGGACCGGCGCTGTTTTCTCCCCTGCTCAAACTGGCGGGCCTCAAAGTGCTCCTGACCTATCACAGTCCGAATTACGAACATAAAAAATGGAACTTCGTCGCCAGGAACATATTAAAGCTGAGCGAGAAAATTGCACTGACGGCTTCCGATGCCGTTATTTTCGTCAGCGAGGCACAGCGGGAAAAGTTCAGTCCGCGCATACAGGCCAAATCCTGCTACATACCCAACGGCATCCGTCCGCCGGAACTGACCGGTGCGACAGACTGCCTGCAGGCACGGGGTATCCGGAAAAACAGATACATCCTGGCCGTCGGACGCATCACGCCCGAAAAAGGGTTCGACTACCTGGTCAACGCCTTCAGAGAGGCTGCTCCCGAAAACTGCCAGCTGGTCATTGCCGGCGGGGTGGAAGGAGAATCAGCCTATTTCACGGCGCTGCAAAAGAGCGTATCCGGTTGCGACAACATCATTTTCACCGGCTACGCATACGGAAAACTGCTGGCACAGCTCTACTCACATGCCGCCCTGTTCGTGCTGCCTTCCTACAACGAAGGCATGCCGCTGGTCCTGCTGGAGGCCATGAGCTACGGGCTTGCGATCCTGGCCAGCGACATCCCGGCAAACAGGGCTGTGAACCTGCCGGCAGCGGCCTGTTTCGCCGCGGGAGACGAAAAGGAACTGGCTGCCCGGATCCGGCAAACGATGTGCGTGTGCGGCGAAACGCCGGAAAGAATCGACTACCGGATGCCGGACAGCTTCAACTGGACGCATATCGCCCGGCAGACGGTCGACGTGTACAGGAAAATGATGTCGATGGAGAATGGCGAGTGAAAAAGTCAGCTATTTCAGGTTCCCGGACGTCGCGTTCCGTTTCATCCCGGCGAGGAGCAAACCGGTCATCATCATCACAAAGAAACCGCCCTGGGCAATAAACGTGGCCGCGGTAGTGCCTTCGATCGCCAGGAAACCGACGATCAGGATGATGATCACAAACGACTGGGAATCCTTCGTCTTTTGATAGTAGAGAAAGGCCTTCCGGAGAATGTAGACCCAAAACAGCAGGTACAGGACGATCCCGGCCACGCCAAACTGGGCCAGCGACGGATAATACGTGTCGGAAATAAAATTGTGATACTGCTTGCTTATCCCCCATACAATGTCAATCCCGTATTCTGTATAAAGTTCCGAATAGTATTCCCCCGAAGAATAGGTCGCAAAACTGGCGAGTCCGCTTCCGAACGGGAAATAGTCGTGCAGGACTTCCGGGAACGTACGGTACAGTACAAAGCGGGCAATCGTGTCCTCGTCCACCATACTGTTACCCATGATGGCCTGAAAAAAATAATAGGAGATTTTGTTCCACGCCACCAGCGTCATCACGCCCAGCATGGCAACAATCAGAACGGAGTTTTTGAAGTTCAGCCTGAAACGCGATATGTTGGCAAAAAAGAGCATGGTGAAGAAAGAGATGGCAAAAAACCCGTAGAATTTGGCGCGACCGCAGAAAATGCCGAGAGACAGCAGGACGAGAAAGACGATCCTGTCCCGCCAGGTATAGGCGCTGCAATATAGGTAGCAAAGGGATACGACGGTCACGGAGATGCCGTAATAGAGGGGATGCCGCATGGTGACCGTGAAAATTTTCTCGTACACGAGGGAGGTTATCCCGACAGGCAGCAAAAAAACCACCCAGAAAAGAAGAGCCACCTCTTTCAGCAGTTTTTTGCGCGACTCGGACAGGACGGGCATCAGCTGGTAGACACAGAAAAAGGCCATGTAAGGCTTCATCTGAATGACCAGGTCGTTGAATATGCCGGTTTTGCTGTTGCTCCCAATCCAGATGGAATAGAGCGTATAAAAGGCAAACACGCCAAGCGTAAACAGAAAAGCCTTGTTAAACCGCCAGTCCGGGGTCTTCAGCATCACACCAATAAAAAAGAGAAACAGCGCCAGCGTACAGAGTTCATCCGTATAAGTGAAACCGATGGTCTGATACAGCAGCACCCCGAATATCAGCGTGAAAAGAAATAAAATACTGAAATACCTGTCTATAAACAATTGCTTCATAAATGATCTGTTGTGTATGCTCCGGTGATAAAACGGAATGTTTTCCGTTTTAGTATCTGATGCTATGCACTGCAACAAATTCCATCCCGTCAAGCCCAGGTCCGAAGGACGTTATTTTCATAACCGCCGGTCGGCGACCTGCGGCGAAAGGGGTCACCAGCAAAACCCTGTGTTCATGGAACGAAGCGCTTTATGACAGCCATACGGCAAACCTTCGTTTCGGACAGACCACCTTTCATTTAGGAGCTGTCTGGAACCGTCAAGGGAGCATTTCAACTTGCCGTGCGCCGTCATTGCGACGAAGGGAGCAATCGCCAATCCCCATTCTCCAACGGGCCGTCAAAAATCCCTGCTCGGCGTAGCGTCCCGCTACGTCGTGTTGAAAG
>JAIRXI010000308.1 GCA_031268395.1 Tannerella sp.
GCGGAAGGTCATTTCACGCTTACCGTAGGTAACAATGCGGTTTTGCAGATATCCTACATCGGGTATGTCACGCAGGAAATCACGCCAGGCAACCGGAGCAGCCTGCAAATCGCGCTTGCAGAGGATTCGTGGGCGCTGGAGGAAGTCGTGGTAGTCGGCTACGGCACCCAGAAGAACGTGACGCTGACCGGTTCGGTTTCCGCCATTTCTACTCAGGATCTGGTCAAGGCGCCGGTATCGAACATCAGTAAGGCCATTGTTGGGCGCCTGCCGGGTGTCCGGGTAGTGGACAGGGGAGGCAATCCGGGTTCCGACGCTTCGGTAGATATCCGCGGGTTCGGCAGTCCGCTTATCCTGGTGGATGGCATTGAACAGTCCGGATTCCAGATTGACCCGAACGAAATCGAAAGTATCTCCGTGTTGAAAGATGCATCGGCGGCCATCTACGGCGTAAAGGCCGGTAACGGCGTCATGCTGATTACGACGAAGAAGGGGACGGAAGGCAAAGCCAAAATCACCTACAACGGTTCATACGGCTGGCAGAATTTTTCATCGTTCCCTGAAGTGATCAATGCACTGGAATACGCGGAATCCATGAATGAAGACGCGCTAAATCGTGGAATTGCACCTGTTTACAATGCGGAAGACCTGCAGAAATTCAGAGCCGGCACCGAAGAGGGTTACCGGAGCTACGACTGGTTCGACGTCATTACCAGGCCCAACGCTCCCCAGACCCAGCATAACCTGAACGTCAGCGGCGGAAACGAATCCGTCAGTTATTTCACTTCGGTCGGCTACGTAAATCAGTCCTCCCAGTATGAAGGAAGCACTGCGGGATTCGAGAGATACAATATCCGCTCCAACATTTCCGCCAAAATAGCCCGGTATCTGACGGCTGAAGCCCAATTGAGCGGACGGATCGAAAGCCGGAACGTCATAAGGGCCGGTGTTGGAAACGTGACGCAAGTATTACCCATTTTTTCACCGTGGGCCAACGACGACAATCATGCGTATTTCCAAAGAACAACTTTCGGAACCAATAATGCCATCAATCTTTACCCTGACCTGACCGGATACAACAGGGAACGGTACAAACTGTTCAACGGACAGTTCTCCCTGAAATATGATGTTCCCTTTGTGGAAGGACTGTCTGCCAAGTTTTTGTTCAGTTACCTGGGAAGTTTAAAGGAAGGGAAAGATTTCATCAAGGAATACCATCTGTATTCCTACGACCGGGCAACGGATACGTACAATGTCACCTACACGGGAAATTCTCCCTCGTCATTGACGAGAAGAGACGATATCGGCGAGCAGAATTTTCTGCAGTTCAGGCTGGACTATAACCGGACGTTTGCGCAGAAGCATACCGTTTCCGTCTTCGCCGCCTACGAACAGCGGGAAGACCTGACGGACTACGTGAGCGCTTACCGTCAGTTCGATATTGACGCGCTGGATCAGATCAATGCAGGGCGGGACCTCAACAAGACGAACGAAGGAACTCAATCGGAATCGGCCAATGTATCGTTTATCGGCAGGCTGAACTACGATTATCTGGGCAAGTACATGGTGAACCTGACGTTTCGTGAAGACGGATCAGCCAAATTCTACCGGGACAACCGCTGGGGATTCTTCCCAGGAGCGGAACTGGCCTGGCGGATTTCGGAGGAACCGTTCCTGAAAAACAGCCGTGATGTACTGAGCAACCTGAAACTGCGGTTTTCGTACGGCAAGACGGGAGACGACCGCGTGGCGGCTTTCCAGTATCTCACCGGTTACAACTATCCGGGCAGTACCAGTTATATTTTCGGTTCAAGCGTAGTCAGAGGGCTTGTTTCCAAAGGATTGTCGAACGAAAGTTTCACATGGTATACCTCCGAGATATTCAATGGAGGAATCGACGCCGCATACAAAAACGGATTGCTGGAAGCGTCGCTCGATGTGTTCTACCGCAAACGCGACGGACTGCTTGCCACCCGCGTGGAGTCGCTCCCCAATACCTTCGGAGCGTCGCTGCCGCAGGAAAACCTGAACAGCGACGACTATCGCGGCTTTGAACTGACGCTGGGACACAGTAACCAGGTACGGGACTTCCGGTATTCCGTCAAAGGGAACATGTCAATGACCCGTTCCAAAAACCGGTATATCGAACAGAACGACCCGATCAATTCCTTCCTGTACTGGAAGAACAACCGGAGCGACCGGTGGAACAACATTGAATACGGATATGTCTGTGCCGGGCAATTCCGGAGCCAGGAAGACATCAATACATGGGCGGTGCAGGACGGCAATGGTAACACAACGCTGCTGCCCGGCGACCTGAAGTTTGAAGACCTGAACGGCGACGGCGTGATCAACGACCTGGACGTTCAGCCGATTGGCCGGAGCAATACGCCGGAGATTTATTACGGCATCGACATTACCGCCTCATGGAAGGGATTTGATTTTTCCGTACTGATGCAGGGCGCCACGCATTATGCCCGTTACATGAGGGATGCGGCAGCGTACCCGTTGTTCAATAGCGGAACATCTTTGAAAGCGCTGATGGACCGGTGGCATCGGGCGGATCCGTTTGATCCTGATTCGGAATGGATTCCGGGCAAATATCCGTCCACTTATGCTACGGGAAAAACGAACAATACGAGAAACTCGACCTTTTATAACCTCAATTCATACTACTTCAGGGTGAAAAATGTCGAGTTGGGATATACCCTGCCGAAACAGTGGATTCACAAGGCCGGTGTAAATAATCTGAGGCTGTACGTTTCCGGCAATAATGTGCAGACTTTCGACAACCTTCCCTACGGAGACCCGGAAGCAGCAAGCGGAACCGGATTCGGATATCCTTCAATCAAAATATGGAATATAGGAGTAAACATAACTTTTTAAATGACAAAGACATGATACGTAAATTTTTATATCTGATCCTCACAAACCTGTGCCTGATGTCCTGTATAGATGATTTTCTGGACAGGAAACCGATGGATATTATTTCCGACGCAGCTGTCTGGGGAAATGAAAGTGCGATTCAGGCTTATATGGCCGATATGTATGACAATGTACAGGTAGAACCCCACGAATGGAAAACCGCTTCGGAAGGGTTCGTCACCCATTACACCGATGAATCTCTGCGCTGCTATACCTGGGGTATTCCCTACAATCCGACTTTCCCGGACAACTGGCTGAACGACTTTACAGGCAATCAGACAAGATGGGAATACAACAAAGTGAGGGCAATCAACGAATTTATTGAAAAAATCCCGGATGCAAGCATCTCTCAACCGGAAAAGGACAAATATTTAGCCGAGGCATACTTCTTGCGGGCGTTCAATTATTTTGTGATGGTGAAACGTTTTGGAGGCGTGCCGCTGGTGAAGGAAGCGCAAAGGTATGACGGCAACAATATCGACGAACTGAAAGTGCCGCGCAGCACGGAAGAGGAAACCTGGAACTTCATCGCTGAAGACCTGGACAGGGCCATCGCAGGCCTTCCAGAGACAAACGCAAGCGGCGAACAGTTTCGGGCTACCAAATACGCCGCGTATGCCCTGAAAAGCCGCGCCATGCTGTATGCCGGCTCCATCGCACGCTACGGCCAGGTGCAGTTAAACGGACTGACAGGGATTTCCGCCGACAGGGCAAACGGTTATTTCAGTCTTTCGCTGGCTGCGTCGGAAGCCATTATCAATTCCGGCAAATACAGCCTGTATGACAAGAATCCGAACGACCGGGCAGCCAATTTCCAGAACATGTTCACGGATAGAACCCTGCACGAAGAAGCCATCTTTGTCAAGGGCTATTCTGCCGACAAGGGACACAGTTTTGACTATTACGTGTCGCCCGAATCCTTCAAGGTCAGTTACGGCAACAACATCGGCCCCACGCTGGAACTGGTAGAAGCCTTTGAATACGTCGACGGACGGACGGGCATTCTGGTAACAGACAGTCCGGACGGGAATCCTATTTATTATGACCTTCCGGAAGACATCTTCGAGGGCAAGGATCCGCGGTTTTTTGCCACCGTCCTCTATCCCAACTGTCCGTGGCAGGGAGGCAATGTCGTCATACGCCGGGGCATCATCGGCAGCGACGGCGTGAAAGTGCCGGCCGCGGCCTATTCCGACCGCTTCGCCGAAGACGCCTCCTATACCCTGGGAGGCAAGGACGGCATGCCGATCCAGGGTGACGCCACCCGCACAGGTTTCCTGTTGAAGAAATACCTCGACCCGGTCAATCTGCGGCTCGCCGCCAATCGTTCTACCACCAACTTCCTTGTCTTCCGTTACGGCGAAACGCTGCTGAACTATGCGGAAGCCGCGATGGAACTCAACCGGTCGAACGAAGCCCTGGCCCCTGTCAACGAAATCCGGAACCGCGCAGGCATTACGCCCAAGTCGTCCATCACAATGGAAGACATCCGGCATGAACGGCAGGTGGAACTTGCATTCGAGAATCACAGGATATGGGACTTGATACGCTGGCGGACCGCCACGCAGGTGATGGACAACACGGTCTTCTCGGCCCTGCTTCCCTGGCTCGACTACAAAACCGGAAAGTATGTCTACGAAAAGACGCCCAATACGCTCAACTCCGCAAAGACCTTTCTGGAAAGAAATTATTATCAACCCATTCCGGGTGTTGCTCAAAACGATGTTTTGATTCAGAATCCGGGATTTTAAATTATACGTCAGATGAAAATACAAGCTAAAGTTTTTAACGCAGTATCCACACTGATTGTGTTGTGTGGATTCTGTTTTTCAGGATGCGAACTGGATAATTACGATGCTCCGAACGCGACGCTGACCGGCCGGCTGCTCGATTCGGAAACGAACGAAGCCATGCCGACACAGACTCCCAACGGAGCGCGGATCCGGATCTACGAGTTCTATAAAGATGAATGGAGCCTCCAGCCATACGATTTTTGGGTGAAACAGGACGGCTCTTTCGAGAACAGGTCTGTCTTTGCCGGCAAATACAGGATTACGGCCGAAGGCGCTTTCGCCGCTTTTGATCCGGTCGAAACGGATATATCCGGCACAAAGAACCTGGATATCAGAGTGACGCCGTATCTGCGCCTCTCCATCAATGCCGTGCCGGGTGCAGGCGGCGAGGTCACGCTCTCTGCGCAGGTGTCCCGCTCGGCAAATGCGCCAAAAATACGGACCATTACCTTCGTGTGCGCCAAAACGCCGTATGCGGATAAAAACGTGTTCGTAAAGAAATCCGACATAGACGTAAATTCGGTCGGCGACGACGAAATCGTCTCGAAAACGTATTCGGCCACCCTGACCGGACTGACTCCCAACACCACGTATTACGTGCGTGCCGGGGCATTTGCAGACAATCCGGGCAGCCATTACAACTATAGTAAAATCGTGGAAGTAAAACTCCCGTAAACGCCGCAGGCAAAACCCGACGGGGAGGAGAGGGTAAAAAGCTCTCTCCCTCCCGTCACGGTTTTGAGCTGTGAATTAAACCCCAAATGTCCATTAACAGTATGATTTTTCACAACTTGCCGGAATCCGGTATTTGCACGTCACACACACAAGCGTTGCTGTGCCACACACAGGAGCGTCAGCGCGCCGCGGCGAAAGAAATAATCCATTCGCGGGACAAAAAATCAGGCTGTTACAGTATTGCATTTCAAACGGAAAATGCTAACTTTGCAACATTACCGGAAAATTTATTAAAAACAAACATCATGGAACTCATTATGAAAGAAGAAACAAAGAGTACGACAAAAATGAACCGGCGGAGTTTTCTCTCGACCGGTGTGGCAGCTATCGGGGCCTTTACGGTGATTCCCTCCCATGTATTTGCCGCAGGAAAACAGGGCGGGGTTGCACCGAGCGACCGGATTCGCCTGCTGCATATCGGCTGCGGTTCCCAGGGGCTTGCGGAATTGGGCGCGCTGCTGAAATCGCCGGCGATTGACATTGTAGGTGTTGCCGACCCGAACAGGGAAAGCTACAACTACATCCACTGGAGCGAAAACGGACTGCGCAACAGCCTGCGCCGGCTGATGGACGAACCTGCATGGAAGGAAAACATAAAAGGCATTCCCGGAGGACGAAACATCATGAAAGAAGTGGTTGAGACATACTACCGCAAACACCGTTCCGGATACAAAGGTACCGTTGCCGCAGCCGAAGACTACCGCGAACTGCTGGAGACGCTGAAGGACGTGGACGCCGTCAAAATCATGTCGCCCGACCATCATCATGCCTATCAAGCCATCGACTGCCTGAAAAAGGGCAAGCACGTCATCATGCACAAGCCGCTGGGCAACAAAATGGCTGAAGCGATGAAAGTGGTCGA
>JAIRXI010000334.1 GCA_031268395.1 Tannerella sp.
GCCCGTTCAACTGGACGTTGCCGTAACGCGCAATGGAACCGGCATGGAGCATGGCGCGGCTTTTCAAGGCATACGCGGCATACCGGGTAGCCCGGAACTGCTCGGCGGAAGCATTCGTTTCCGGCAGCCCGGCGATAGCCCTGTCCAGATCTTCGGCAATAAAATCCCAGGTTTCCTCTTCTCTGCTGCGCGGCACTTTCAGTTCGCTGATATTGTTTCCGTCGTATTTCTGCGCTTCCCTGACCAGGGGTACGCCTCCATAGCGTTTCACCATCACGAAATAATTGAAAGCCCGCAGGAAACAGGCTTCGGCCAGAAACCTGTCCTTTTCCGCCTGACTGATGTCCGCATTCGGGATTTTCTCAATAAATTCATTGATGATTCTCACCTTGTTGTATTCCCATCGCGTCTGGTTGCCCGTATAGTCATTCAGCCAGTTGTCCGGGATGGTCGGATTGTAGGGGATTCCCCAGGTATAGCAGCGCAGGGATTCATCGGTGTAATGCGTGACGAATCCTTCCGAAGCGGTTTTCCATTCGTGGGGTTCCACCTGCACATTGTCGTACATGTCGGCCAGATAGGCCCGGAGCGCACTTTCATTTCCCCAGACAACATTGTCGGAAATAACATCCATCGGTTTTCTGTCCAGGAAACTGTCTATACAGGAACTCAGCGTCAGGCACAGTCCTGTAACGGTTATATATAAAAACTTTCGTATCATGTTTTTTATCCTTTAAAATGTAACATTGATTCCTATATTCCATATTTTGACGGAAGGATATCCGAATCCTGTGCCGCTGGCTGCCTCCGGATCTCCGTAGGGGAGGTTGTCGAAAGTCAGCACATTGTTGCCGGAAACGTACAGCCTGAGATTGTCCATGCCGGCCCTGTGAATCCACTGTTTCGGAAAGGTATATCCCAACTCGATGTTTTTTACCCTGAGATAATATGAATTGAGGTTGTAAAAGGTCGAGTTTCGCTTGTTGTTTTCTTTTCCCGTGGCATAGGTCGAGGGGTATTTACCCGGAATCCATGCCGAGTTCGGATCGAACGGATCTGCCCGGTGCCACCGGTCCATCAGGTATTGCAGGGAGGTACCGCTGTTGAACAGAGGATATCCGGCTGCGTCCGTCATGTAGCGGGCATAATTCGTAGCGCCCTGCATCAGCAGGGAAAAGTCGAACCCCTTCCAGGCAGCGGTAAGATCGAGGCCGAAATAAATCTCCGGCGTGTTGTCGCGGCCGATTGGCTGGACATCCAGGTCGTTGATCACACCGTCGCCGTTCAGGTCTTCATATTTCAGATCGCCGGGCAGCAGCGTCGTATTGCCTGCACCGTCCTGCACCGCCCACGTATTGATGTCGTCCTGGTTCTGGAACTGTCCGACGCATACATATCCGTACGCAATGTTTTTCCACCGCTCACTCCGGTTGTTCTTCCAGTAGAGGAAGGAGTTGATCGGGTCGTTCTGTTCGATATACCTGTCTCTGGCGCGTGTGAACGACATGTTCCCCCTGACGGAATAGCGGAAGTCCTGAATCTGATGGCTGTGCCCCAGTGTCAGTTCAAAACCGCGGTAGTCGTCGCTGTTCAAGTTTTCCTGCGGCAGCGAGGCGCCGAAGGTATTGGGCAGCGATTCGGTGCGGTAGGCCAGCAAGCCGTCGCGTTTGCGGTAGAACACGTCGAGCGAGGCTTCCAGCAGGCCGTTTCTGTAGGCCGCGTCTATTCCCGCGTTGAATATTTCAGACGTGAACCAGGTGAAATTTTCGTTCGACAGGCCTCTGGAAACGATACTTCTGACTACGTCGGAACCGAAGATGTAACTGGCGCTGCCCGGATAATTATATCCGGTGAGATACTGGAATGCATTCACGCGGTCGTCTCCCGTTTTTCCATACGAAAGTCGCAGTTTCAGGTTGCTCAGATCGGCTTGACTGTCTTTCAGGAACGATTCTTCCGAAATACGCCATGCGACTTCCGCGCCCGGGAAGAATCCCCAGCGCTTGTCTTTGTAGAACTTGGCGGAGCCGTCTTCGCGGAAGGTCAGGTTAATCATGTACCTGCTCAGATAGTCATAATTGAGCCTGCCGATAAACGAGACATTGGCGTTTTCCGATTCCGATCCTTCGTTCGTCTTATTGAGGTCGCGGCCTGCATTGATCTGATCCAGGGCGTCAATATCGAATTGCCTGAACGCGCTTACGAAGTTCGACAGATCTTCCCGCTGTTCATAGGCAAGGAACGCGGAAACCGTATGCTTCTGTGCGAATGTCCGGTTATAGTCGAGGCGGAACTGCAGGAAATTCTGTTCGCCGATGTCGTCCCTTCGCGTCAGCGACGAAGGCGAGTTGCCTGTGTAGCTTCTGGCATAGCTGTCCGTCGCCTTGTCGTAGGAATACAGATAATATTCCCTGCTGAAGGTTTTCGTTTCCTTCAGGTTGCCGAGATAGCTGAACAGCAGTTTGGCAGACAGACCTTCCACAAATGGCATGTCATACTTCAGCGAAAACTGCCCGTTGAACAGCTTGTAGCGCTGTTTGTCATACCCGGTAAGTTCGGGATACAGATTGATGGCGTTATTCGTACCGAACGTGGTCCGCTGGAAATAGGCATGGTTTTCGTCGTTGGCCCAGGGCGAGAAGATAGGCAGTACCTGAATCACATTTCCGATGCCGGCCTTCGGTGTGTTACGGTTTTCGATCCGGCCTCCCAGCTGAACCTCGGCGGTCAGATAGCGCGCTATCTTAGCCGAAATGTTGGATCGGATGTTATACCGTTCAAACCGCAGATTGCTTCTGTACTGGCCATCCTGATTCAGGTAGCCGACCGAAGTGAAATAACTGACGGATTCGTTCCCGCCGGTGATGTTCAGGTTATGCTGGTTCTGGGGGGCATTCGGACGGACGATAATGTCGTACCAGTCGTAACTCCGGTATCCTTCTTCCGTGCCCGCCCTGAATTTTTGCAGATCTTCCGCCGTATAAACGGGCGCAATTCCGCGGTTCAGCGCATCTTCATTCATGGATTCCGCATATTCCAGTGCATTGATCACTCCCGGAAATGAAGAAAAATTCTGCCAGCCGTACGAGCCGTTGTAGGTGATTTTGGCTTTGCCGCTTGTCCCCTTTTTGGTCGTGACCAGCATGACGCCATTACCGGCTTTTACTCCATAAATGGCTGCCGCTGCATCTTTCAGTACGGAAATACTTTCGATTTCGTTCGGATCAATCTGGAATCCGGACTGTTCGATTCCGTCTACCAGAACAAGCGGCGAGCCGAAACCGCGGATGTCTACCGTGGCATCGGAACCCGGATTGCCGCCCCGGTCTATGACCCGGACACCCGGCAGGCGACCGGCGATCGCCTTACTGATGTTCGACACCGGTGCTTTCACCAGGTCCTGACTGGAGATGGCGGAGACCGAGCCGGTCAGGGTCACTTTCTTCTGCGTGCCATACCCGACTACGACCACTTCTTCCAGCGCTTTGCTGTCTTCCAAAAGCGAGATGTTCAAGTTTGTCTGACTCCCTACCGCGATTTCCCTGGTTACGTATCCGATATAGGAGACTTGCAATACGGCGCCTTCGCCCACCGACAAACTGAAAGCCCCATTCATATCGGTAATGTTGCCGTTCGTCGTTCCTTTCTCCACCACGTTCGCGCCGATTACCGGTTCACCGTTCTCGTCGACAACAGTTCCCGTAATCCGTCTTTTATCCTGCTGTGTGGCCGGCAGTGCTCCCACGAACTTCTCCGGTATTTTCCGACCCGTGAAAAGTACGATATACGAACCTTCCACTTCGTAATGGACCTCCGTCTTCGAAAACAGCCTGTCCAACGTTTCCTGAAGGGTGGCAGGTTTCATATCCACTTTATAGACCTGTTGAATGTTTACGTCTTTTGTGTAAACAAAAAGGTAGTGAGACTGGCTTTCAATCTCGTCCATAATCTGTTCCAGCGAGGAACGGCTTTTCTTGAGTACGATTTTCGTATTCAGCGAAAGCAGATTTTCCGCGCTCAAGCAACAGATGCAAAGGATCAGGCCTAAAGATACAGCCTTTGTGATCCTGAAAAAACGTTTGTACCGGGAATCCTGTAATAGATAGCAGTCCCGAAAAAATAATCTTTTGCTCATTGTATTAAACCACTAATTTGTTGTATTCTGTAAGTAATTAAAATAATAATACTGTTTGTTGTTTGATGTTGCCGGCAGATGTTCTGCCGCATTTTTCCGTATGTCATGAGGTATCTTCCATAGGCGCTCGTATTTTAGTTGTGAATAAATAAAGGCAGTATTGTTCGAAAATCACGTAGCCGGACGGCACGGTATAAGCAGGCTCGCCTGTTCGTGTATGTATGCAGCAGTCGCAAAGACTAAAAAGTATTACATTCTGCAGGAACTGTCTCCCAAAAAAAATAGATTGCAGAAATTGTTTGTACGGTAAATATTTTATATTATACGCGCGAGGTTGTGTGTGTGTGTGTGTGTGTGTGTG
>JAIRXI010000384.1 GCA_031268395.1 Tannerella sp.
CTGGAGGTATGGAAAGGTTCCACCGTGTACATCGAAGGCAGCGGAAGTCTTATCGGAAAATGTTCCGATTATCGGTGTTATTACGGAGGTACAGCAGGGCCTCCCCGCCCTTCAACCGATCAAAATCCGCAAGGCGGTCCTTATGGGGATGGCGTCAGCTTAACTGAATCACCAAGCAATGGCAGCGCTGCCGGTATCGGCTCGGGGGATGTGGGCGGCAGTGGCGGCAATGTGGTCATTCGCGGCAATCCTACCGTCATAGGAATATCCGGCGCTCATGGCGCCGGTATTGGCGGCTCATGGAGTTCTTCGGGGCCAAATGGCTCCGCCTACCACAGTGATATTTTAATCTATGGCGGTACGGTAGAAAGTTGGGGAGGCGATCACGGCGCCGGTATCGGCGGCGGTTGTACTGGTGGTGACGGTACCATTGTGGCATTGCCCACGGCAAAGGTAACGGCAGCCAGCTATAGCGCAGCCCGTCCTGCCCTGGGACAAATGGCGAATGTCATTTATTTCGGCAACCCGGCTGATGCGCGACTGGCTATTTATACGGAGGATTACCGCGAGACGGCGATGTATCTCGACCTGAGTAAAAACGATGCTGTAAATAAGGTGATTCAGCGGATGGCGGGAGAACTGAACCCTGCAAAATTACTGCTGGGCACAACCCGGAATGATTATGTTGCTACTCAGTTCCAGCACAGGCCTAACCTTGCCGATTGGGAAATGACAACTATTCTGGATGGGTCGACCAAGTATGGCTTGCTGCTGAATGGCGCTTTCAAGCCGGCCAACGCGCCTGTATCCTTTTTTACCGACGCCAAGACAGAGAAAAACTTCCCCTATCAACCGGTATCTACTACCGTTCTTTCGACTATTCCTGCGACTGGCGGTGGCCTGAACAAGCCCACCGATGACTTTAATTCGGGAAACTCTGTGCCGCGGTTTGTTATGGTAGCGCCGACATACGAACCTCAGGTGGCGCTGACGCCCAATTCAGACCCTGCACAGACCATGTTTGTGGACTATGACGATACGGAAGCGAATACAAAAACCGTCAAGCTTACGTTCAGCAATAGCGGGAATCAGCGGCTGTACAACCCCTATATCCAGGTGATCGGGCCTGATTTCTTCCTGCTTGGAGGTAATCCCAACGATCCCATTCAGTCGGAGGTAGATAGTGAACTTGCATCGCTGCTGTTGAGTGATGCGCAGGGGCCGTATATTCCCACCGGATCGGCTTCGTTTGATATCGACGTTCGGTTGAAGCAGGGCAAGAATCCGGGCATATACAGCGGCTGGATTCTTTTCGGCGCCGACAACCTGCCGGAGAATCCGCAACCCATCGAATTTAAGATAGAGGTGATCCGTCCGCTGTTGCCGGCGCCGCTGCTCTCGCTCGAATCGCCCGCGATTCCGCAGGTGAACGGCCCTTATACGGTGCGCGCCAAATTCAGGGACAGGGATCTCAACCCCAACTGGCCGGTTACGGCGTTCGACGTGCTGAATAACGTCTTTGTGAACCACGGGACGGTAACCGCTATCACGCCTGACCTCTTCTCCACCACTGTCAATATTGGCGGCGTGGACTACTATTCGGAGTGGCTGATCGATGTGACGCCTGCACCGGCGACGCTGCCCAGCAACACGCCCATCACCCTGTACGTGAAGAAAAGCGTGGCGGAAGATGAATTTGAGGCGAAGACAGAGACGGCGTCCGAAAACCTGGTAGTCACGTACAATACGACCGGGCCGAGAGTAAGTTTCAACGTGATGGAGGGCGCCATACTGTCCGCTCTGGATACGATCATCATCCATCTGGACGGTAACAGCATAACCTCCGACCATCCGCAGACAGTCTATCTGACCGCCAGCGGCTATGCCGGAGGATACGAGACCACCACGACCTCGCCCGACATGACGGCTAATTTACGAGGCAGTCTTTCGCTGGATACCGTAAATACTCCCACGATAAACCTGTCAGCAGATTATGAACTGAAGGTCGTTGACACCTGCACGATCAAGATCGGCAGTCCGCCGGCAGGATTCGCCAACGGCGACTATACGCTGACGATTCCTCCTAACTATGTTTTCAACTATGAAGGAAACGAACTGGGGCTGACGGTACTGAATTTCAAGATCCGTACGCCGAAGATAGATGACGGAACAGGTGTCTCCATTCTTCCGGGCGTGTTGCCCTATTCGGGCGGAACGGCGACCATCAGCATCGTCGGCGAAAACCTGAAGGCAGCCGGCAGCAATTTGCAGATTGAGTTCCCGACGGTGGCGGGCGTTTCCGGTTTTACGGGACAGGTTGTGCCGGTGCCGGTCGACAATGTGGCGGACGACGGCCTGAGCGCCTTCTTCACCGTTGCGCTGCCCCCCAACCTGAAGATGACGACCGAACCCTATGACTTCACGGTACTCCTGCAGGGCAGGAAGGATGCGTCAGGCAATCCTGCTCCGGCTATTTCTCCCTTGCTGACCACCATAGTGGATCGGGCGCTGCCTTCGATCGACACCTTAGTCGTCACGAACGGCGTCAGGCAGGGACTCGTTGCCCTGCCTCCCTCCATGCCTTACGAGGGCGGCCAGGTAAGCCTGACGGTGACGGGCGAAAACCTGTTCCAGTATAACAACGGCGCCGACTGGGAACGGCTGCGCATACGGGTCAAACAGGACGGCCAATATACGTCGACCGTGATTCCGGTGCCCACCGCGCTCACCCAGGGCGCAGTGACGGTTCCGCTCAGCTATGCGGCGGCCAAAAACACGTCGGGCAACGACATCGTGTATGTCTTTGAACTGTGGGTTTACGACAGGGTGATGTCTGCGGACACGCATCTGCAGGATGTGAACCTGGTGTATCTTTCGGACAGCGTGACGGTGCGCACGGGGATCGACCGGCTGAAGTTCGCGCTTGAGAGTGACAGATACGTCGTTCATCAGGTGGTGGCCAATACCAACCTGAAGGTCAAAGACTGGGTGCTGCCGATCCTGAACAGCATACCCGAAGTGCAGTCGCTCGGCCTGACCATCGCTCCGGAAGACGTCACGATGACCCGGTTTGAGGAAGCCATCTCCGGCTGGAAAGGCAATCCGGGAGGTATCGAGGGCAGTTTCACCTTTGATATCGTACTGCACCTGAACCCGGACTACCACGTAACGGTGAACATCGGGCGGATCATTCCCGTGCCGGTGTCGACCGTGGAGATTACGCGGGAATTGATTTTGCCGGAAGTGGCCGGCGTGATCATCGACCCGCCGGCCGGCGATCACCATGTTACGAGCGGGAGCGATTTCACCTTCTACCTCAACCTGGCGGAAGTCCATGCAGGCAAGAAGCCGATCGTAACAACGAACCGGATCGAAATTGCCGATGACGGCATCGTGGTGGCAAAGCGGGAAGACGTGTGTGACGACTGTTACCTGGTCACCATCCGCGAAGTGCGGCAGCCGCTGACGGTCTCCATCCGTCTGGGCGATGAGGTCGAAGTCGGCAACGAAGAGGTGGAAGACGGCGGCGCGAAAGTATGGAGCGCCGGCAACCGCCTGTACATTGCCCCGGTCGAAACGGGCAGCGCGCGGGTATTCACCGTGTCGGGCCAGTTGCAGGCCTCGCTTGCGCTGACGGCAGGCCGGGAAGCCAGCATACAGCTGCCTCCGGGCGTCTACCTGATCTCGCTCAACACGGGCCGGATTTATAAGGCGGTAATCAAATAGAATGAAAAATGAAGAATGAAGAATGAAAGACGGGAGTGGCGCTTCGGGGTCACTCCCCTTCACTGTGTGGAGCGTTTCCGTCGCCGTGAAGGCCTTTCATTTTCAAAGAAACAAAACATTATGAATACAAATAATACGAACAAGAGAAAGAATGGAAGGAACCGTTTCCGCGTATGCGGGATCCGTTCCGCCGTCAGGGCCGCCCTGTGTGCAGTCGCCCTGTGGCTTGCGGCCGTGCCGTTTGCCGTGTCCCAGAACACAAACCTGGGCAGTCTCCGCCAGGCGGTCAACGACGCCGGCGTACTACCTTATAATACCGTATATTTCGGTATCTATCCGCAAACGTATATCAACACGGCGTTAATGCTCAGGGGAGCGATGCCTGCGATTGCGCCGACCGGGCCGTTCAAGGTAGTGGAGCAGGATTTTCAACAGCCTAACGGCGGTAATATGCCTACTATACAGCCCAAGGATCAGGTCACCGTCTACAATGTAGACCCGATCCGGTGGCAGGTGCTGAGCGACGACGCGGAAGGCATCCTGCTGCTGTCTGACCGGAATCTGGATTTTCAGCCCTACGACAATATAGGCTCGGGCTGGAATGGTCAATGGACATCTTCCACTATGCGGGCGTGGTTGTCCGGGTCTTTTTTAGGCGGACAAAGCGATAATACCATTCCCCCGGTGTATACGTCGGCGGGTGCAGGCACGAATACAGAAGATGTAGGTACGCTGGCTCCCAGCGCGTCCACAGCCACTACCGCTGTATATACGTCTTCGTCCCCTAACCCTGATGCGCAGGCTCCTTACTTTTCGGTCGCAGAAAAGGATGCCGTAGTGGCCTCCGCCCTGACAAACCCGACGATGGGGAAGGATGTGGATAACCAGGATACGCAAGACCAGGTGTTCCTGCCCTCGCTGGCCGACATCGAGGCGGCGTTTCCGACGGTAGACAATACCCGCAACAGCGAGAACACGAGCTATGTGAACTCCTATCCCAATACGTCGACGGGCGCGGACGACTGGTTTACCCGTACGCACAGCCGCTCGCCGTTCGCGCATTATGAAACGGCGATTTCGTACACGACGCACGCGGACATCAACGTGGCTGCCGCGGACAAGAAGGCGGTACGCCCGGCCCTGCGCCTGGATCGCAGCAAGGTGCTGATGGTTTCTGGAGGGAAAGCCGGGGTATCTGCGACGTTGGCAGCAGCCGGATCGTTTTCGCCCACGCCGGCCGCTCCGCTGAAACTGACGCTGGTGGATGACTATTTGGGCTTCATCGTAACAGATGTTGAGGCCACGGCTGCGGCTATAAGCGCCGCGCCTTCGAACATGCCGACCGACTACCATCCAGTGGAGTTGAACGGAACGCTGGATATTAGCTACGAAGACGTG
>JAIRXI010000403.1 GCA_031268395.1 Tannerella sp.
TGATTCATCGAAAAACCGAAATGAGCCAGTAAAATACCGGCAAACAACACAAACGTGATTCCCAGCGAAATCCCGCCCACCCTGATTTTCCCCAGCAGCATCCCCAGGAAAATCACGACAGACAGCAACAGCACCGAATGAGCGATGCCCTCGCCCCACAACAATTCCCGAAACCATTCCATACAGCCTGTTTTTGAATTTAACGGCAAAGATACTGTTTTTTGTCAGAAAGAGAACGGTATCTTTCACTCAAATTCCGGAACGGCGGGACGGACAGCCGTCCTGATGTGCTGCATGTTGCATTCGCCGGCTCCGTTACAGGCCGGTCATTCAGGGAAAGATTTGCCGCTCCGGCAAAACCGGATACGCTGGAACCAGCTACACAATTGCAGGATTGAAATTGCGGAAGACGCGATGAATCGCGTCTCTACAAAAAAAACGTCTGAAAACGCCGAATAAATGATATAATCTGTTAGCCGTTAATCCCTGGCCTGTGTTTGCGTGTCCGTCAGCGAGTTCAGCCGGTTGAACATTACGGCCAGGTGGGCATAGATGGAGGTGTTCTGGACGACGAC
Organism: Tannerella sp.; assembly: GCA_031268395.1. GTDB lineage: Bacteria > Bacteroidota > Bacteroidia > Bacteroidales > Tannerellaceae > Tannerella. The sequence continues at coordinate 576 of JAIRXI010000403.1, forward strand.
GTCTTCCGGCACCCGAATGCGGAAGGGCGTGAAATTCCACAGGGCACGGATGCCTCCCGTGAGGATGCATTCCGTCACTTTCTGCGCTTCTTCGACCGGGACGGTGATGATTCCGATGGTCGCGTCGTAGAGTTTCTGTTTTTCCCGGAAATCATGCATGTGGAATACCGGGATGCCGGCGATCGTCGAACCGACGATTTTCCTGCGGATGTCGAAGCCGGCGACGATGTTCAGGCCATACTGCGTCAGTCCCGAATCGCGCATCAGGGCGGCGCCCAGACGTCCTGCACCGAAGAGAAATGCCTTGTGCTGCGAGGCGAATCCCAGGAAATCTTCCAGGATGCCGGTCAGTGCATTGATTTCGTAACCCACCCGCGTCTTTCCCGAAAGGTTGACATACGACAGATCTTTGGCTACCTGGCTGGCATCCACGTTCATTTCTTTCGCGATCCGGGTCGACGAGACAAACGATTCGCCATAGCCCTTCAGCAACTTGACGTAAGCAAGATACCAGGGCAACCGGCGGAGCGCAGGTTCCGGGATTTTTCCCGACAGTTTGGAGTCTTCCCGTGTCATGAAGCGTTCAGCATTTGTTTTCCAGGTGATTTTTCAGAGGGTTCGAATACATTTCCAGCATCCTGGCGCGAAGAAAAGCTTCGTCTTTGCCGGGGATGAGGATCTTGTCCAGTTGCTTCCGAAGGTAGGTTTCGAACCGTTTTTTGTCCCGCCGGTCGTAATTTGCCCGGAAACGCAGGGCGCCGTACAGCATGTCGTAGGCCACATAGTTGCAGGGATAGAAACGGTAGTGGGCATAAATTTCCCGGTCGATCACCGAAGCAATGGCCGAGTACAGTTCGTTCTTTTCCATTTTTCTGTCCAGGGCTTTCAGAGCGGGATTGACCGGCGAGGCGATGGTGAAATGGACGCGTCCCTTGTTCTGCAAAATGCCCGTTTCCATGTTCAGCAGGTCGTCGCGCTTGCTTTTGACAAAGTCGGGATCGTCACGCTTGAGCTGAAACTCCTGTGCCTTGAGGTAGTCGCAGGGGTCAAATTCGTAGGAAATGGCGACCGGGATGATGTTCAGCGCCATCAGGTTGGTCAGAATATCTTCCGTGCCGCCCATGTTAAGCATTTTCAGGACGCCATTCTGGGTGAAGTCGTTTGAATCCTTGGCACGTCCTTCGCGCTGTGCGATCCATACGGATTCCTTCGTGTGCCGGACGGTGTGGTGGATATAAGCCGAAAGCGTGCGGCTGGTTTCCAGCATCTGGCGGACGGGGACGTCGCGCTTGACGATGAAACTGTTGTTGATACGTACCAGCAGTTTGATCCAGGGGTGTATCAGGAGATTGTCGCCGATGGCCACCTGCGTCAGTCCATGTCCGATGTCGTAGAGCAGGACGTTGAGGAAGGCGGCGTCCAGCACGATGTCGCGATGGTTCGAGATAAACGTGCAGGACGTATTTGCCGGCAGGCGGCTCCGGCCGGAGACCGTCAGCGAGAAAGTGCTGTGCCGGGCTATCGTCATCACGGCATCATAGCTGAACGTAGACTTGAATTCCTCTTTCGTCCTGCACTGCCGCATCTGTTGCGTGAACGCTTCCCAGTCCACATCCGGCAGAATGTAGTTCACGGCGTTGCGAAATCCGGGGGATGCAATCAGTTCGTCGATGGCGGCGCTCACTTCGTCTTCGTTCAGCGGACGAATATCGTCAAAATTGTATGACTTCGTTTTCGTTTCCATTGTGTTACCCATTTTCAATTATATCGGTCAATACGTTCCGGAGGTCTGAGCCGGCGGCCCGTATCTGTTGCGGGATGAAGCTGGCTGCGGTCATGCCCGGCGTCGTATTTACTTCCAGCAGGACGGGCTGTCCGCCGGCTGGAATCATGTAGTCGACCCGGATGAGGCCCCTGGCTCCGACCAGTTCATATATTTTCTTTGTTTCCTGTTGAATCTGTCCGGCCAGTTCGCCGGACAGGCGTGCCGGCGTGATCTCCTGCGATTCGCCGTTGTATTTGGCTCCGTAGTCGAAAAACTCGTTGGCCGGAACCACTTCCGTCAGAGGCAGTGCGATGAGGTCGTCTTTGACGCGGTAGCAGCCGCAGGTCACTTCTACGCCCGGGACATAGCGTTCGACGATCACTTCGTCGCCTTCGGCAAACGCTTTCTCCATGGCCGGCTGCATCTGCGCGGCGTTTTTTACCTTGGAGACGCCGAAACTGCTGCCGCTGTCGTTCGGCTTGACAAAGACGGGCAGTCCCAGGCGGGCAACGATTTCGTCCGCGGCAATGTGTTCGCCCCGCCGCAGGCGGATCGACGCGGCAACGGCAATTCCCTGACTTTCCAGAAAACGGTTGCAGACATACTTATTAAAGGTAAGGGCGCTGGCCAGGACGCCGCACGAGGAATAGGGGATCCGGAGCATGTCGAGATAGCCCTGCAGCCGTCCGTCTTCGCCCGGGGCGCCGTGCACCGTAATATAGGCATAGTCGACGGCAACGGTGTCGTCGCCGCAGCAAAAGCTGAAATCGTTTTTATTGACGGGCGTCTCCGTCCCGTCCGGCAGGGTGGCCGTCCAGGCATCCCTTCCCAGCGTCACCCCGTATACGCGGTACCGTTCCGTGTCGATGGACGCACGCACGGTCTCGGCGCTCCGCAGGGAGACTTCATACTCGGAGGAATAGCCCCCGGCGACAACCGCTATATTCTTCTTCTTCATGATTCCCTAGTTAGTTAAGACATACTGATGCCACCGGTCGATCAGTTGCTGCATGTCGGCCGGCAGTTCCGAATCGAAAAACAACTCCCTGCCGGTGGCCGGATGTACAAATCCAAGCGTCTGGGCGTGCAGCGCCTGCCGGGGGCACGCCTCGAAACAGCGCTGTACGAACTGCCTGTATCTGGAAAAGGGCTGCCCCTTCAGGATCCGGTCGCCCCCGTAACGGGCATCATTGAACACGGGATGGCCGATCCATTTCATGTGTACCCGGATTTGATGCGTCCGGCCGGTTTCCAGCCGGCATTCGACCAGGGTCACGTAACCCAGCCGCTGCCGTACCTGATAATGCGTGACAGCCGGTTTGCCCTGTTCGCCGTCGGGGAAGACGGTCATCTGCAAGCGGTCGCGCGGGTCACGTCCGACATTCCCCTCAATCCGTCCGCCGTCGTCCTTGACGACGCCCCACACCATGGCCATGTATTGGCGCCGGGTTGTTTTGCGGAAGAATTGCAGGCCGAGGCTGGTTTTGGCTTCGGGCCGTTTGGCAACGACCAGCAGCCCGGACGTATCCTTGTCGATGCGGTGCACCAGCCCGACGGCCGGGTCGGCCGGGTCGAACTGCGGGTCTTCGCGCAGGTAGTAGGCCAGCGCATTGACCAGCGTGCCGGTATAGTTCCCGTGTCCGGGATGGACAACCAGCCCGGCCGGTTTGTTCACCACCAGCAGGTCGGCGTCTTCGTACACAATGTTCAGCGGAATGTCTTCGGGCAGGATGTCCATTTCGTAACGCGGACGCGACATCACGATCGATACCACCTCCTGCGGCTTGACCCGGTAGTTGCTCTTCACCGGTTTCCCGTCCACCAAGATACAGCCCGCTTCGGCGGCCAGCTGGATCCGGTTCCGGCTCACATTCGCCATGCGGTCTGTCAGGAACCTGTCAATACGCAGCAGCGACTGGTTCCTGTCGGCCACATAGCGGAAATGTTCATAGCGCGGCGCGGAGTCGTCCGTCGCCCCGTCGTCTTCCGGCAGTCCATCGAGCAGTAATGCGTCTTCAGGCAGGTCTTCTTCCCGTGTAATCCATTCGTTCATCTGTCCGTCATTCGGTTTCACTCCCGGTTTTCGCCGTCCGGACCGGTGCCGGATTCGTCGGAAACATCCACCCCTCCATTACTGACCTTCAGCACGAGCGCAGAAGCGAGCGGCACCCGTTTGCCGGGTTCCAGTTCGTTCCCGTCCAGTTCGACCGCCACGGCCAGGTCCCGGTACGTCCCCGGCACATAGCGTATCGCGATGGACGAAAATCCCTGCGCCTGCATGAGGGCATGTGCCTGCCGGAAAGACAGGTCGGCCACATCCGGAACGGCGGCCTTTTCCACATCCGTTGCATTGAGCGTAAGGGACACGATGCGCCCCTCCTTCACTTTGGAGCCGGCAACGGGAAATACGTCTACGATGGCTCCCGGCGACACTTCCTTCGAATAGATCGAATCGACCACGCTGTAGCGCAGTCCGTTGTTCTCGAAAAAGAGGGCGGCTTCCCTGAGCTGCATGCCCTTGACGTCGGGGATCACTACCGCTTTGCTGTGACGCGTATAGAGGTTCATCCCCTTTAACGTCAAAAAGAGCAGCATGCCCGCCACAAGTATGGCCGCTGTCAGGTGGTAGACAACCGGCATACACATCAGCTGTTTCCGTAAGTTCATTTTATTCCGTTGCATACAAGGGGCAAAAATAAGAAAATATCAATGGTTGGGGGTATAAAAAAAGTAAAAACTCTTCTTCCAAGAATTTTTACCTTTCGCAAACAGTAATCCCGCGACGCCGTAACCGGCTATTTATTCCCTGATTATTTGGGATATTCGTCGGAAACGGTCAGTTTGGATCTTCCCCTGGCACGGCGTGATGCAAGTACCCTGCGACCATTGGCCGTAGACATTCTCAGGCGGAACCCGTGCTTGTTTTTCCTCTTGCGGTTCGAGGGTTGAAATGTTCTTTTCATCGTTGTTGCTTGTTTATAATTATCTTCTTACTTGTTGAATCGGGCGGCAAAGGTAGGCCTTATTCCGGTTAAAAACAAATTTTTTTTAGCTTGATAATGTTTTGAGCGGGTAAAACTGTTTTTTGACGCCGCCACATTCCCGTAAGGGGAAATCCGGTTCCACAGAAAAACAGTTGCCGTCGCACACGGAAACGGCGTGGCGGATTTCCCGTTCTATCGCGTTGAGCGTCAGGACGAAGGGATCGCTCGCTGCGCTCCGCCATCTCGCGATTCGATATGTTTTCTGGCCGTAAGTCATGTTTTCTGGCCATAAGTCATTGTTTCTGGCTGGAAGTCATTGTTTCTGGCTGGAAGTCATTGTTTCCGGCTGGAAGTCATTGTTTCCGGCTGGAAGTCATGGTTTCCGGCCGGATGTCATTGTTTCCGGCCGGAAGTCATTGTTTCCGGCCGGAAGTCATTGTTTCCGGCCGGAAGTCATTGTTTCCGGCCGGAAGTCATTGTTTCTGGCCGGAAACAATGACTTCTGGCGATCCGAAAGATCTTTTGACCGTCCGACAGATCGGATGGCCGGCCGCCATCGCTTTTGCCGTATTCCGATAATGGCTCGGGAAAAGACATGCGAATCAGGAACAAATCATGTTTGCCG
>JAIRXI010000416.1 GCA_031268395.1 Tannerella sp.
TCGCTCCACGGGCCTTTTTCGCCGCGGGTGCTTTCCCAGCGGAGACAGAAGTAGGCCGTTTTGCCCCGGTCGCGCTCGTCGAACGTCAGCGTGAAGGGCGAGCGGGTGTCGAACGACGACTGAACAAGTTCGTCAACCGACGCAGGAGGCGTCGCGAGGATGGCCCAGCGGATTTCCGCCCCGTGCACGCCGTGCGGCTTGGCCCTCGACCTGCCGCCCATAATCAGCGCCTGGAAGTAGATAATCAGCAGGCGTATCATCGACGAGTCTATCCTGAAAAGCGGATAGTCCGCCGGCGCCTTCACCGGCGCGGGTTTGCGGTCGAGGATGACGACGCCTGCCGCGCGGCGCTGGTCGTCCGTTACCTGCGTGTTACACTGAAGATTGCGCGCCAGCACGCGAAGCGTCTTTTCATACACCTTTCGCCTCTCGTTCTTCGTAAACGTGATAAGCGGCGTGCGCTGCGCCGGGTCCTGCCAGGCGGCCCATGCCGCGTCCCAGGCGGTTTTCGCCGGCGTCAGCCGGCTGGTGAACCACGTTTCGTTGATTCCCCATGCCGCCTGATGATCATCCGTCATCGCATAGATGACCTTCTGCCATTCGTCAAATTCTACATCCTTGCTTGGAACTGTCCTTGCCATAATACTACGGTTTTTACGTTTAAAATACTTGTTTTTAAATTCTCTGATTTCGTGGAGCCTCCGCAATCATCGCGGCAATCCACGCCTCCCTTATTTTTACTGTCTTTTCTCACAGACATTCTCTTTTTTTTACGGTTGATAACAGGTATCCGTGCGTTCTGTCAGCCCGGTATCCGTCCTGTCGTCCGGAGCTGCCTGATTCGGTAATTCCGACGCGAGACGGAGAGGTTCCTACGCGAGACGGAGAGGCTCCGACGCGAGACGGAGAGGCTCCGACGCGAGACGGAGAGGCTCCGACGCGAGTCGGAGAGGCTCCGACGCGAGACGGAGAAGCTCCGACGCGAGACGGAGAGGCTCCGACGCGAGTCGGAGAGGCTCCGACGCGAGTCGGAGAAGCTCCGACGCGAGACGGAGAGGCTCCGACGCGAGTCGGAGAAGCTCCGACGCGAGATTATAACATTTCATAACAGTAAAATAAATCATAAACATATACTGTTATGTGGTCGACCCGGACGTTTTTGGATAAATGCGAAACAGATATGATGAGGCAGGTTTGAGACGGCTGATAACCGTAAGTCGGGCTGCAATATCTGCTGCAGAAGGGGGAAGAACGTTTCGGTTTCATGACCTTCCGTGTAAACTGCGATACGGTCGACCGGCTGTGCGCTGTCACGGTGCAGCGTTGCCGGATAACGGGTAACATCCGCCTCATCCGGTTCGATAAGGATACTCTTTGTAGCAGCCTCAATCAGTCCGCGATTCCGTTCGCCGAGACAGAGCCGGAAAGTATATTTTGTGCCCGGGTCGAGACCGGAAATGACGGTTTGTCCGGCAGCCAAATCTTCGGCCGTTATAATAACCGATGAATCGCTCCTGTCTGTTGCCGAAACAAGGATATGATCGACCGGTCGGGATCTGTCCCATCTTAGCGTGATTCGGTCTGTTCCGATATCACCGTCGTTTAATTCGGCAAACAGGTTTTCTGCCTGTGTGAAAAATATGGTGGATCGGTACCTGGAATCCATAACGGCAGGAGTGGCGCTGACTGCTTTTATTCTTGCGGAGTATCTTGTACTGCCCCACAAATCTTCTATCCGGGCTTTATTGGTATTAGAGATCGAATACGTCTGAATTTCTGTTTCAAACATCAGACTGTCCCTGCTGATTTCAAGCAGATAGCTGGCTCCTTCTATTGGCATCCACGTAAAATCCACATTATTCACGTCAACGATGGCGGAAAATGTGGCGGGACGAAAGAGTCTTTCCGGAAATGTTTCTTCCGATTCCTTCCCGCAGGAAAAGAACACGGGTAAAGTTGCGATACACAAAATTATCCGTTTAAATATTGATGGTTTCATGTCATTTATATTGTTTACATTAATAATTGATTTGAAATTACGGGAGCACACTGTTATCCAGCGTGCCATTGCTTCGAACAATAATGGAAGAGGCTATCGGGAAAAGGTGGTTGTTTTTCGCCGGATCATATCCCAGTCCTATTTTCCTGATATATTCTACGTATCCGGACTCCGTGAGTTTGTTGGACATCCAGGAATTGCGCGTATAACCGGGTATTGTGGTTGATGAAGCGTTCGGTACGCGGAAATCCTGATTGTATATGTCGAGGGTATAACCATCCGGATTATATTTCCAGTAGATTTGATCGGGTACGTGCTGCCATGCCGGATCGTTGGAAATGATTTTCAGGTTCCCTTCTCTTGCCTGCTGTAATTTGACGCCCAGCAGATTCCATCGAATCAGATCGTATTTGCGAAGCATTTCGCCGCCAAATTCCCAAGCGCGCTCGTCCACAATGGCATTGAAGAAATCTTCCTTACTGCCGGCTACGGAATCTGCATAATGAAACACTTTCGCGTCCCATTCATCCGGGTCGAACGCCCGCTGCCTGATGGAAGAAAGGGCATCTTTAGCCGCCTGAGTGGGGCCATTGAGTTCGTTTTCCGCTTCGGCGAACATTAGAACGATATCCGCATAGCGCATCAATGGCCAGTTTACCCCTGTATATGACGCTCCCGAAAGATCGCCGCCCATATTCGGAGTGATCCAGCTTTTACGCCACTTGGACATTTTGAAATTGTTCATCCACGTTGTGGTTATCCGCTGCAGGCCTGCGCTGGCGCCTCCTTCCCTGTAACTGTACAGTTCGCAGGAGACATTCCTGCGGAGGTCTCGGTTATCGAATGAATAAAAATAATAAGGACTGGTATTGACCTCCGACGAGGATAGCCCCCAGCGTCTGTCGCTTGTGCTGTGCTGCATTCCGATGAACATGCACACGCGTCCGGATTTCGTCCTGCCATACGGCAATTCGAAGAGGACTTCGCCGTACTGAATTTCCTGTTCGTAGGCATGCATCGTTTTGAAGATACTCTCAAAACTTGGGTTCAGCTGATGTTTGCCGCTTTCCATCACCTCCAGACATTCTTTGCGGGCTATCTCACAGTATTCCCTCCACTTCCCGCCGCGCCTTGTTTCCGTCGGCGTACGCGACGAATATCCGGCATAAGCCAGCGCCATTCGCGCCCTTAACCCCTTGGCGAAAGCCCTGGTCACCCGTTCTGCCGTCTGGATGTCTTTCAGCCAGGGCAGGTATCGTTGCGCTTCTTCCAGATCCTGAATCAAATATTCGTATATTTCATCGCGGTCAGTCCTGGGCAGATAATAATTGTCCCCATCCTGAACGGAATGAATGGAAAAAGGCACGTCTCCCCAATTACGGATTAATTCCAGATAAGCCAGGGCGCGAAGCGTCAGCGCTTCGCCATACAGACGGCGGGTCGCATCGGCATATTCGCCGTTCCAGATCGGACTCAGGGGCAGATTGTCCACACAAATATTGGCTCTTTCAATGGTTTGGTACAATAAATTCCATGTATTGGCAAGCCTTGAATTGTTATCGTCCGCCTGATAACGGCACAGTCTTGCGTCTCCTGCCGCATCGTTCGTGCCGGCTTTAAATTCAATATCGCTGTCCATTGCGTAAAAAAACGCCAGGGTTGTTTCATAAGAATCGGTCATCATCAGATTATTATAAGCGCTTAAAACCGCTTTGGTGGCATAATCCAGATTGCTGAAAACGATATCTTCGGTAAATTTGGATTTGGATTCCGAATCCAGATAATTGTCGCAGGCGGCAATGGAAAAAATGCCGGCAACAATGAAAAAATGATGGATGATGTTTATATATTTTTTCATAAGGATACTGTTTATTTAAGTGATTATTAAAATACCAGGTTTAAACCGACGTTATAACTGCGGCTCCGGGGATATGCGCACCAGTCCACGCCCGGAGTGACAGGCGTGCTGCGCCGCGTATCCACTTCCGGATCAAAACCGCTGTAATTCGTCCATAGCCACAGGTTATATCCCGTCGCATAGACTCTCAGCTGTCCGATCTTCATCCTCGTCAACCATGCTTTCGGCAGGGAATAGCCGACCGTCACATTATTCAGGCGCAGGAAAGAGCCATCTTCCACACCCCACGAATGTAGCGGCGTTGACGACATGGTTGCTGCCCACAATGTCGCATCTTTGTTCATTTCCATCAATCGGTCCCTGCTGCCTGCCGGCAGTCCGGTTGTTTTGTCCATATAAGTGAATGCATTGTCGGAATTCATAAAAGCCAGCATGTTTTTATGCGGACGTGCGGAATTACCGGTAAAGTAGAGTTTGTTGGCATTGTAAATATCATTGCCATACACCCAGTTGAAAAATACCGAACAGTCAAATCCCTTATACTGCGTGCTGACGCTGAATCCTCCCGTGTGTTTGGGATTGGCGTCTCCTATGATCACCTTGTCTTCGGCATTAATGGCAGGATGCATTCTGCCCGATACTCCGGCGACAGAGGTCGTATCCCCCGGCTGGTTGACAAATTTCAACGCTCCCGGCCCAAACTGCCTGGCGCCAATCAAAGTCCTGTTGTCCGGGACTCCATCTTTCAATATGTAAGTATTGGAGGATTCATCATAGTCAAAATCGTCAAATGAATACATGCCGTCTGTTTGATAGCCGTACATCAAGCCTATTGGTTCGCCTGTCCGTACCAGATAGTCGCCCGTAGGGCCGGAAGCCGTTCCCAGCCATCCTGACGTTTCTTCCCATTCGGTATTTTCGCCGAGATTGTCAATCCGGCTCCGGTTAAATCCGATGTTGAATGATGCCGACAG
>JAIRXI010000019.1 GCA_031268395.1 Tannerella sp.
ATACTCAGGCGCATCTGCTGTTCGAGTTGATTGTAGGGATTGTTGTAGAGGTCGGAGACGCGCGTATGTACGCGCACCACCGTCTGAAGCGTATTCAGGGAATACTCGCGCGGGTTTTCCTCGTAGTCGATGTAGGTCTCGGGGATGATATTGTCTTCCTCGTGACCGGAGACCAGGTCGATATGCTTTTCTCCATGCGTGTTGACCGTGGCCCGCAGGCGGAGGTGTTCGTCCACAGCTTTCTGAAATTCTTCCCTGAAATTGGGGACTTCTTCGATGATGCTTTCCAGCTCGGAGCCGCTCAGGGTGAAGAATACACCGGGGGTCAGGGCGCGGACGGAAACCGACGAAGGCTTGTCGGAGAGGATATCGGCTTCGCCGAAATATTCGCCTTCCGAAAGCAGGGCGATGCGCAGGTTTTCGCCGTGCGGCCCTTTGTTGTAGACTTCCACCTGCCCGCGTGCGACGATGAAGAACTTCTGCCTGTCCTTGCCTTCCCGGATCAGGTAACTGCCCAGAGAGACTTCTTCGATTTCGAATTTTTTGGCCAGACGGTTGACGATGTCCTTGTTGATATGCGAAAAGAGGGGAATCCGCCGGAAGGAACCGGTGCTGAAAGCCGGCACGCCTTCGTAGTATTCCACGTCGATGCGTTCGGCGCGTTTGAGTTCCACTTTCGTGCGGTTGACGCGGTACGTTCCCGAGTCAACCTGTACCCAGGGTAACAGCCTGAGTAATAACCGCGGGGTGATGGATCCCATCTGCGGCGGGGTTTTGGTCGTAGTGGCCAGCTGGCGTGCGGTCGATGTCGTCACGCTGCGCTGCAAATCATTTTTTGCCATAGAGTAAATTGTTATAAATAGGTTTCTTTCTTGATGACTACTTTATAGGTAGCATCCGCCACGGGCAGGATGTCTACTACGCGATACCCCTGTTCCCTGGCTGTGCGCGGGACATTCTCCAGCGGTTCGCCTTCGGAAAGCAGTACTTCGAGGAAATCGCCGTCTTTCAGTTTGGACAGTTCGATTTTTGTTTTCACAAATGTCATGGGGCAATGGTCCCGCGTGATGTCTAATTGAAATGTTGCCATGATGCTGTCAGATAAAAAGGGTTTGTCCGCCGTCGGAGAGTTGCAGGAAAGAAGCAACGCCCAGTACGTCTTTTACTTCAGGGATAAAATCGTCTTTTGCAAGTCCGAGGATATGCATCGCCATCTCACAGGCATAGAAATTAATGCCCAGCGCTTTGGCGGCCTCCACGAGTTCTTCGAGTGTGGCGACGTTGTTTTTCCGCATCAGCCGGCGGAAGATACGCGGACTCGCACCCCAAAAGTTCAGGCGGCTGACGGGAGCGACCTTCAGTCCTCCCATAAAGAACCCGAAGAGCCTGGTCAGGGCGGTTCCACCGGTGAAACTCCGCCCCTTCTTCCGTTTGATAGCGTTCAGCCCCCAGAAGGTAAAAAAGAGGTTGACTTCGTAGCCGGTAGCGGCTGCGCCGGTAGCCAGCGTGAAAACAGCGGTCAATTTATCGAAATCGCCGCTGAAACTGATAATAGATAATTTATTTGCCATATACATTGTTGATTAGTTGGTCGATTGATTGAACAGTACGGTAGACAGGTAGCGTTCGCCGGTGTCGGGAAAGACGACAACGATTTTCTTTCCCCTGTTTTCGGGCCGTTTCGCTATCCGGAGGGCGGTGAAAGCGGCTGCCCCCGACGAGATGCCGACGAGCAAACCTTCGGTCAGCGCCAGTTCGCGGGCCGTTTCGAAGGCCTCTTCGTTGCGCACCCGGTAAATCTCGTCCACAAAACGGGGGTCATACGTGTCGGGGATAAAGCCGGCGCCGATACCCTGAATCTTGTGTGGCCCGGACTTTCCGCCCGACAGCACGGGCGAATCGGCCGGTTCGACGGCTACGACTCTGGCGGCCGGGTTGAAACGCTTGAGCACCTCGCCGACGCCCGAAACGGTCCCTCCCGTCCCGACACCGGCAATGAAGATATCCACCCTCCCGTCCGTATCCTTCCATATTTCCACGGCCGTTGTGCTGCGGTGCACTTCGGGATTGGCCGGATTCTTGAACTGTTGCAGGATGATGGAATTGGGGATGGCGGCGTGCAATTCTTCCGCACGGCGGACGGCGCCCCCCATGCCTTCGTGCCCCGGCGTCAATTCCAGTTTGGCGCCCAGCGCTTTGAGCAGTGTCCCGCGTTCGAGGCTCATCGTGTCGGGCATCGTGAGGATGGTGCGGTAGCCTTTTGCGGCAGCCACCAGCGCGATGGCAATGCCCGTATTCCCGCTCGTAGGTTCGATAATAAGGCTGTTGCGGTTCAGCAGCCCTTTCCACTCCGCGTCTTCAATCAGCGCCAGACCGATACGGTCTTTTACGCTGCGCCCGGGGTTGAAATATTCCAGTTTGGCAAGGATTTGCACCGGCAAGCCATGCGCTTCTTCCATGCCCGTCAGTTCCAATAAAGGCGTATGGCCTATCAGTTCCGTAATATTTTTCGCTATGTTCGCCATATACTCATTGTTTACATGTATGCCCTCGCTATTTGCGGAGGCAAAGATACTCCGTTCGCAAAGAACAGGAAATACCCCGTGTATGGTATTTTCATCGCAGGATGGCGGTGTATTGCCACAAGCGGCTATAAACAAACAGAATACAGTCGTTTCGGAAATTCTCCGCAAACTGAAGCGCTGTCTTTGGTCAAGGTTTCTGTCCTTTTATGCCGCGCTCGCCGTCCCCGACGAACAGTTCCCCCTGTCCGCACGCCGCGCGAGAACACTGCGACGCGCAACAATCTGTCCGCACGCCGCGGGAGAACCTTTCGACACCTTGCAAACACCATCCGAAACAGGCAGAAGTATCCAACACAATTATATTTTCATCACCCCTAAAAAAAGAGCATCATGTTAATTATTGAAGTCCATTTACATCGTTTTCGTAACGAAGCGCATTATGAATTTATGTTTAATGTCGTAGAGTTAATGACCCGTTTTCCCGCCATCGAAACCCTGGTGGTTATCTGTCTGGAGGAGCTGAACCGGCTGCTGCCCGTTGAAAAGGCCATGCTTGACCGGCAGCGCAAAAGCGCGCTCACCCTGCGGCTCGAAGAGGCAGACCAGCGCGTCGACCGCACCATCGTCGGCATCAACAACCTGGTCCGGGGAATGTTGCACCATCCGTCGCCCGACATAGCGGAACTGGCCCGACAGCTCGACATCCGCATGAAGGATTTCGGGCGCATCGTCCAAAAGGCCTACGAAGAAGAAGCCGCCGCCGTGCAGGAACTGATCGACCTGCTGACAGGCCCCTTCAGCCAGCACGTCGCCACGCTCGGCCTCACCGTCTGGGTCGAAACCCTGCAGCAGGCCGAAGCCGAGTTTGTGCAGCTCTACCGCGAACGGAACACCGAACTCGCCAACCGGCCGGAGGGACCCATGCGCGACTTGCGCAAACTGGTCGACGTACAGTATCATGCTGCCGTCCGACGCGTTGAGGCGTATATCGACCTCAACGGCGGACAGGATTGTATGGAGTTTGTGCGCGAACTGAATGACAACATCAAGTATTTCAACGAGCATACACACCACCGTACCCGCCACGACATCGCGCACGCCTTTGTCCAGGAAATCCATGCACAGCCATACACCGGCAAACCAGTCATCCCCATCCCCACCGTCTTTTTTGCCGAAGGGGGCAAGCAGGCCGTCGAACTCGCCTTCCCGGTCGACTTCACCGTCACCTACAAGGACAATGTGGAAATCGGCACCGCCTCCCTCCTCATTCACGGCAAGGGCGCTTACAAGGGGTCAAAGACCGTCACCTTCAACATCGGACTGTGATTGAAGATGATTTTATGAAAACTGTGATTTGCATATCGACAAACATCGCTGCAATGCAGAACTATGATTCATGTGATTTTATGAAGAC
>JAIRXI010000028.1 GCA_031268395.1 Tannerella sp.
GCCCGTCAGGGCATTCATATCAATAGCATACGGATAGCTCTCTACAGGATGGAACTCCGTACGGAGTTCAACCGCCGGTTTGATCGCTTTTTCTATTGATATGAATGCCCTGCGGGCAAACCCCGGTCATCGTTCATCGTTAAGAAAGGCCCCGCTCGGCGTAGCGTCCCGCTGCGTCGTGCTAAAAGCAAGGCGCCCGCCTTGCGCCGCAACCAGGCATCATGCATTGCGTGAGACACCATCCGAACAAAACAGTTATATGCGGGATTCGCGCAAGGCAGGAGCCTTGCTTTTAACACGACGTAGCGTCCCGCTACGCCGAGCAGGGTGTATCGGCAATTGCTTCCCTGCGTTCACAATGACGGTGCACGGTGCGCTGTCCTGCAATGACGGGCACAGGCATAAAAGACGGCAGCCTTTTCGGCGTTGACACACGGCGTGTCAATGCTGAAAACGCTGCCGTTCCGCGAAGTTGCCAGTCAAAAATCAGAGCGGGTATTCCTCAAACGCATACAGTGCGGTGGAGAGATAGCGTTCGCCCGTGTCGGGCAGCAGTGCGACAATGGTTTTCCCTGCATTTTCGGGCAGTTTGGCCAGTCCCGTAGCGGCAAAAGCGGCTGCGCCCGACGAGATGCCCACCAGCAGTCCTTCCCGGCGCGACAGTTCGCGGCTGGTGCGGATGGCATCGTCGCTGCTGACCGTGATGACCTGGTCGACCACGGCCGACTGATAAATCCTGGGCACGAAGCCCGCGCCGATCCCCTGGATCTTGTGCGGGCCGGGTTTCCCCCCCGACAGTACGGGCGATTCTTTCGGCTCGACGGCCACAATTTTCACTCCCGGTTTGTATTCCTTCAATTTCGTCCCCACGCCGGTGATGGTGCCACCCGTCCCCACGCCGCCGACAAAGATGTCAATCTGTCCGTCCGTGTCGCGCCAGATTTCTTCGGCCGTCGTTTTCAAATGGATTTCCGGGTTGGCCGGATTCTCGAACTGCTGCAGGATGATGGAGCCGGAAATGCTGTCGCGCAGCTCGTTCGCTTTCCTGATCGCGCCGTTCATCCCTTCCGCACCCGGCGTCAGCACCAGGTTTGCGCCCAGCGCCTTCAAGAGGTTACGACGTTCGGCGCTCATCGTTTCGGGCATCGTCAGGATCAGCTTGTATCCCTTGACGGCCGCCACAAAAGCCAGCCCGATCCCCGTGTTTCCACTCGTCGGCTCAATAATGATGGCGCCCGCTTGAAGGACGCCCTTCTTTTCCGCATCCGTAATCATTGCATACGCAATACGGTCCTTTACACTTCCCGCCGGATTGAAATATTCCAGCTTGGCGATCAGTTTCGCGCCCAGATGCTGACTTGCGTTGTAATTGGAAAGTTCCATCAGCGGCGTGTTGCCAATCAAATCTGTTAACTGTTTAGCTATTTTTGCCATGTCTATTTGTTTTTAAAATCAATCGTTCAGTTAAAACAACTCGGCAAAGTTACATGGAATCGATCATTCCTGCAATACCCTCATGCGGGTATATTGCCAAAAAAAGATTCAGGCATCCGGCCGACCCGGCAGTTTCCACGGTTGCCCCGGAAAAGAACCGGAAACAGGTCTGGAAGCCGAAGCAAGTCAATAATATAGAAATAAACGTAATTTATTCTTTCCACAATTGCATATTATAAATTAGTAATTACCTTTGGCGCACGAATAATAAAAAGACAGACATCATGAATAGGATTATCTATTTTTTTGCATGCATTGCACTGGGTTTATGGGTTATAAGCTGCAACCAGTCGGCAGAGCCGGAACCTCCGGAAGAGGAAGGGGTAGAAGTATGTGAAGATGTGTATTACCGCTGCAACACCGGAGGCACAGACCTCTGGCCGTCGCTCCGGACAGATGCCGACATTCAAAACAGACTTGTCGGGAAATGGCAGCAAATCGCGTGGAGTGGCTGGGGCGATGAAGAAATGTTTTATGAAGAATCGGAAAATACGGTTGAATTTACGCAAGACCTTGAACAAATCAGCACGGAACCTTCCGTAACCTGTATATTATCCTATCATATTGATTCCGATTATTTGTACACATTTAAGATCTTTGACAGTCAGCCCGTCAGAAACGGGGATGTCTTTTTTTACGACTACCGTTTTTCCGATGACGGAGAAGAACTTACCCTAAAATTGCTTGCAGGAAGTATGCTCGCCATATATCACCCGATACATTTTGTGTACAGGCGAATACATTGACACTACACCTTATGTGCAACTCGTTTTTCTGACGGTCATATCATCAAAATTGCAAATTACAAATACATGAAAAGAGTTATGAATAAATGGATCCCTTTCGCAGGCATTATACTGATGTGTTCCTGCGCGTCGCAGGAGAGTGAATGGCAGAAGACGGCGGACCGTTTCCGCACCATGCCGGCAAGCGTCCGCCCCAACCCGCTCTGGTTCTGGAACAACACCCGCGTTGAGCCGGCTGAACTGAAACAGCAGATGGCCGATTACAAAGAAGCCGGTTACGGCGGCCTCAGTATCCTGCCGTTCGGCAAGCGCTTTGCGCCCGAATACCTCACCGACGCTTATTTCGAAACCTATCAGATCTGCGTGGAAGAAGCGGCCAGGCTGGGACTTTCGCTGTGGCTCTATGACGAATACGGCTTCCCCAGCGGGACGGCGGGCGCCATCAACGGCGACGGACGGGGACGCTTCCGGGAACGCTTCCCCGAACATACCAACAAACGGCTCGACAAGGCCGAATATGTGCCGGCAGGCGGCCTCCCCTTCGAGCTGGCCCTCCCGCAAACGCCCGTGATGGCCGTGGTAGCCATGGACACCGTCGGGAACGGACGGATCGACCTGTCCGGCTATGTGACGGACGGCAAATTGCGGTGGACACCCCCCGAAGGATGCTGGAAAGTGATGGTATTCACCTGTGCAGACGCCGGCAATCCGATCATGGACTACATGAGTCCGGAAGCCGCCCGGCGCTACATCGGCATGACACACGAAGAATATTACAAACGCTTCGGCGAATATTTCGGTTCGACCATTGTGGGCACCTTCTTCGACGAACCGACGCTCTACTATGCCGAAGGCCGTTCCTGGACACCGGCATTTAATCGGAAGTTCGAGGCGGCATACGGTTTCAGTCCGGCCCTGTACTATCCTGCCCTGTGGTACGACATCGGCGCCGAAACGGTCGAAGCCCGCAACAGCCTGTTCGGCTTTCGCGCCCAGCTCTATGCCGAAGGCTATGCCAAAGAAGTGAGCGACTGGAGCCGGCAGCACGGCGTACTGGCTACCGGCCATCAGGACAACGAAGAAGTCCTCAACTGCGTGGGCACCTCCGGCGACCTGATGAAATGTTTCAAATACCAGGACATCCCCGGCATCGACAAGATCGGCGGCAACCGCCCCGCCGAACAGTTCTGCAAGATCGTCAGTTCGGCGGCATACAACTGGGATCATTCCCTGGTCATGTCCGAAACCTACGGCGCCATGGGCAACATCTCCTGGGACCGCATGTTCGGCATCGCCATGGATCAGTATGCCAAAGGCATCAACCTGCTGATCCCCCATGCCGCCTGGTACGACACGGCACAGGTCACCTTCCTGCCCGAACTGTCGCTCCGCAACCCCCTCTATGCCGACAGCCTGCGCATCTTTACAGACTATCTGTCGCGCCTGAACGCGCTCATGCAGAACAGCGCCCGATGGGTGGGCGACATTGCGACGCTCTATCCGATTCACACCATGCAGGGCGGTCACTACATGGACGGGCCGCTGGGACATTACCGCGGCGGCGTGGAAATCCCCGGACTGGACTATGCCGAGGTGGGCGTGACGCTGTTCGACAGCCTGGGATACGATTTCATGTTCCTGCACCCCGACGTGCTGGACGGACAGTGCAGTGTGCACGACGGCAAACTGCGGCTGAATAACGGGATACAGTACAACACCTTCTCCACGCTGGTGGTGCCCGGATGCAGGGTGATTTCGCCGGGCAATCTGGAAAAGATCGAAACGTTTGTGCAGCAGGGCGGCACGCTTGTCTTCACTTCGCAACTGCCCGAAAAGTCGACCCGGGCGGCGGACGACGCCCGCGTGACCGAAAAAGTGCGGGAACTGCTGACGCACGAAAACGCCGTATTCGTCGAAAAGCCCGACCCGGCTTCCCTGAGAGCCGCGCTGGAAAAGTTCCCCGGCCGCTGCGGGCTGACATTCACAGGCCCGACGCGGCTGCGCAATATTCACAAGATACTGGACAATAAAAATCTCTGGTTCTTTGCCAATCCGGAGCCGACGCCCGCGACCGTCGAGGTGGAACTGAGCGGCGTCTACAGGCTGGAATGCTGGGATCCGCATACCGGAGAAATAAAAATACCCCTGCCCACCGTCGAAAAAGACGGGAAAACGTCTTTCCAACTCACCGCAGGAGGCAACCGTTCCGTCTTTGTGATAGAAAAATAAGGGCGCCATTCGTCGAAAACGGCCGGGTGGATTTGGATCGCTTCACGGCAGAAGCGAAAGAAAAGCCAGTCCAGTCAAACCGCCCGCCCGCCCGACAGACGGCTTCAAGTATGTTGAAGCTTACCTTGTGCGAAATAATTCCGTTCTGATCATATTCCGTCCCTGGCCGGGGGAATGGAGAATGGGGAATGCTTCGTGCCTCGCAATGACGGGGCACGGCGCGCTGAAATGCACTCGGCTCGGCGTAGCGGGACGCTGCGCCGAGCAGGGCAGGAAACCCGAAGCCGTGCCCGGTTTGGCGATTGCTTCGTGCCTACCAATGACGCAATCATCCAATTGCCTTATTTTCAATCAACTCATAATTGTATTTTCGAGCCATATTGTGAAGCGCTTTTATTTC
>JAIRXI010000031.1 GCA_031268395.1 Tannerella sp.
ACTCGCGCACACGCGAAAGATAACAAAAATAAATCATTTAAATCACATACCCTTATCGTCATTTTTTTCGTACTAAATGACGATAGGGGATTTTTTTATTCACAAAAACTTATTCAAACCAATGTTACCGGTGTGGATTTCCATCACCGGCCGGACTGTGTCGTGCCGTTACGGGAAGAGCGCGCCCTGTGCAATCCTCCCTTTTTTTAGGATTTAGAGTTTAGACAAAGTCGATAATAACTACACTTTAATAACTACTCACTATTTAAAACAAATTGCCTAGGGAAAAAGACAGATGAACGAATGACGCCAAACGACCGGAAAACGCTGGTATCGTTTTCCGCTAGCGTCGATTTTAAACGGAAAAAATACCATTGAATAACAAA
Organism: Tannerella sp.; assembly: GCA_031268395.1. Taxonomy (GTDB): domain Bacteria; phylum Bacteroidota; class Bacteroidia; order Bacteroidales; family Tannerellaceae; genus Tannerella. The sequence goes on from JAIRXI010000031.1 coordinate 387, forward strand.
TTTAAACTACTTAATTATTTATACATGATAAAAACAAAATTTTTCAGAAGAGTAGATACATGGTGCAGGGCACTAAGCCTGTTGTGTATCCTCAGTTTATGTTCGCTGTCGGCGTTTGCGCAGAAGCGAGTAGCCGGCACCGTAACCGACGCTACAGGCGAAACGGCAATCGGCGCCAATGTAGTTGAGAAAGGTACTACTAACGGTACCAGTACCGATGCTGACGGAAAGTTCTCGTTAACCGTCGGCGAAAACGCCATCCTGCAAATATCCTACATAGGGTATATCAGTCAGGATATCAGAGTAACAAGTGACAGTGTCTATGACGTCAGGTTGGTAGAAAACGCTGTAGCTTTGGATGAAGTTGTAGCCATCGGTTACGGTACGGTTAAGCGTAGCGACTTGACCGGCGCTATAGCGACATTGGCAAGCAAAGATATCAGCACGAACATCGAATCTAAAGTGATGGACGCCATACAAGGCAAAGTAGCCGGATTAAGCATTGAGAGTCTTGGCGGCGAGCCGGGTTCGGGCATGCGTATCCAGATTCGCGGAGCAGGTTCTTTGACAAACAACAATCCACTTGTACTGATTGACGGCGTTCCGGGCTCTATGGAGATGTTGAACACAAACAACATCAAGTCGATGCAGATTCTGAAAGACGCCTCTGCGTCAGCCATTTATGGAGCAAGGGCTGCCAACGGAGTCATTCTGATAGAAACTACGGGCGGACAAAAGGGCAATGTGCAGTTTTCCGTTAATGTGGACTACGGTATTCAGCAGTTAGCCGACAAAATGGACATGCTCAATGCGGAGCAGTGGCGGCGGGTAAATAGTGATGCGCGAGCTGCAGCCGGTTTGCCGCCGTCGGACTATATCCTTGATTATCTCGGCGATTTGCCCACTGTCGGTACCGACTGGCAGGATGCAATGTATGTCAATGCACCGGTGGGCAAATACAATTTATCCGCCGGTGGGGGAACAGAGTCGGCAAATTACAACTTTTCACTCGGCTGGCTCGACCAGGACGGAATTGTACAGACTACGCAGTATCAACAGTTGAATATTCAGGCAAAATCGGATTGGAAAACGGGGAGGTTCAAATTCGGTGAAAGTCTGATTATTACAAAAGAATTCAAAAAGAACACACCGGGCGACGGAGCCGGACGCGGCGATGTGATTGAAACGGCTGTGATGTCGAATCCCAACATGAAGATTTACAAGAAAGACTATACCGATGAACAGCAGGCGATGGCTCTTACTCCGGTCGGAAGCGGCAGTAATGTGATCGGCATTCTGAATCTTGACAGGAATGAGTACGATTTGTACAGGATTTTCTTTGAGGCTTTCACGGAGGTCGATCTGTTTGACGGGCTGAAGTATAAGTTGAATGTCGGTACAAGCAATTCATTACAACACAATCTTTATGCACGTCCGATTTACGCCCTGCAGGATGTTTATGCGATGGGTACGCAGTTGTACGCGCAGGACGGCGAACTGAACGAAAGCAATTCGACAAGCACTTACTGGCTGGTGGAAAACACTTTGAACTATCAGAAGGTATTCGGAAAACATTCGGTCAACGTTCTTCTCGGTCAGAGTGCTGAAAAAAGCGCGTGGCGAAACGCAGGAGGCAATATTTACGGCCTTCCCGACGGCATACAGGTTTTGAGTGCCGGAAGCCGTAACGCCACAGTTTCGGGTACTGAAAGCGCGAATACGATATCTTCGCTGTTCGGTCGCGCCATTTATTCTTTCGATTCGAAGTACATCTTTACCGGAACACTGCGTCGTGACGGCTCATCAAGGTTTAGCGACAGGAATAAGTACGGTACATTTCCTTCCGTAGCCGTGGCATGGAATGTGTCAAACGAATCTTTTATGGAAAACATTCCGGCGATTTCAAAACTGAGGCTTCGGGCCAATTACGGAGTGCTTGGCAATGAATCTATCGGTAATTACCAGTACCTGGGACTGATTCAGCCGTCGTTCTATTATACCACAGGCAATTCAACCAACTGGATAGGCGCTACGCAGGTTAATTATCCGGCGGTAGGTATCAAATGGGAATCAACGGCGACAACCAATGTCGGTATAGACCTTGGATTATGGAACGGACGGTTTGATTTCACGTTCGATTACTTTAAGAAAACAACGACGGATTTGTTGTTGCAAATCCCGATACCTTCATCGGCAGGTTCCGGTTCTGATCCGTATGGTAATGCAGGAAAAGTCGCCAATAACGGATTTGAAACCTTGCTGACTTATAACGGTAAAGTCAATGACTTCAACTTCTCGGTAACGGGTACCTTCTCCCGTATCCGCAACGAGGTTCTGGATTTAAGCACCACTTCGCAGCAACTGTCCGGCGCTGTGGCTTCACTGCATGGCGGCGCACCGGTAACATACACGAAAGTGGGCTATCCCATCTATTCGTTCTTCGTCATCAAGACCGATGGTTTGTTCAGAAATCAGGCGGAAGTGGACGCTCACAGTAAAGACGGCGAACTTATTCAGAGAAACGCCAAGCCTGGCGATATCCGGTTTGTGGATTATAACGGCGACGGAATAATAGACGGAAACGACCGGCAGTATTGCGGCAGCGGCTTCCCCGATTTCGATTACGGTTTGAGGATTTATGCCGAATATAAGGGAATTGACCTCAATCTCTTCCTGCAGGGAACGCAGGGAAATAAGATTTACAATGCTTTCCGCACGTATACGGAATCCGTCAGGGCCGGTAATAATTATACGACCAAAGTGCTTGATTCTTACACTTATAATCCTGCTGCCGGCAATTATCCGCGGCTTGACGTGACCGACCCTAACGGGAACGATATCGACAATTCCGACAGGTATCTTGAAGACGGGTCGTATTTAAGGTTTAAGACCCTGTCGTTAGGTTATAATTTCCCAAAAAACTTGCTTAATGCATTGTCCATACAAAGCGCGCGCGTTTACGTCGGAGTTCAGAACCTCTTTACGCTAACCAAATACGAAGGATATAATCCGGATATTGGCGGCGGTCAGTATCAAGGTTCAGGTTTGGGAACGAGAGGCGTCGACTATTCGGTATATCCCATACCGCGATCTTATCATGTAGGAATCCAGTTTAATTTTTAATACAAACAGCGATGAATAAAATATTTAATTTTTTGACTTTATCTGTGGCTTTACTGTTTCTTGCAGGTTGCTCCGATGATTTTCTGACGCTGGACAATCCCAACCAGACTACGGTTGTAAGATTCTGGCAAAGCGAAGCCGATCTTGAACAGGGCGTTGCCGCAACGTATAAAATGTTGAGCGAAGAAGGCGACGGCAGCTATTATATGCGTACCAATCCGCAGCTTGTAGAAGGGCGAACGGAAAATTATACCGTCAATACGGATGTTATCGGGCGGTATGAAATAGGCAGTTACGTAAACACGATTTCGAGTAACAACTCTTTTCAGATCTACCGTGCACAGTATCGCGGCATTTTCCGTGCAAACCAGGTTTTGCAGTACGGGCCCGGAATGGACAAAGTGGATGCCGATATAAGGAACACGATGATCGGCGAGGCTAAATTCCTTCGGGGATTGTATTATTTCCATCTTGTCAATGATTTCGGATCGGTGCCGCTTATCACGAAACTCGCCGAAACAAGCGATGATTACTTTGTTGACCGTTCGCCGATGGAAGATATCTGGAAACAGATTCTTACCGACTGGGACGAAGCAGAGCCGGTTCTTCCCGTTAAATGGCCGGCGGAGTATGCCGGCAGAGCTACCAGAGGCGCCGTAATAGCCTTCAAGGGCAGAGCGTATCTCTATCAGAAAGAATGGAACAGGGCAATCGCCGAGTATGAGAAGTTAGTCAACAACGAAGCCACTTACGGCTATGACCTGATGGAAGACTATTTCCATCTCTGGGACGGACAGCACAGAAATTGTAAGGAATCGATTTTTGAAGTTCAGTACAGTCGCAATCAGGCGGACATCTGGGGGGGACGAACGGCGACAAGTACGGTTTACGCTCAGGAAGTAGCCGGCGCCGGGATAGGATGGGTAGAAATCGCTCCGGCAAAAACCCTGTTGAACGCCATGACAAAAGAGTTGACGATCGACGGCGATTTCGATCCGCGGGCTACGGCGACCATCGCATGGGATTACCCCGGATGCATCTATTATCAGAGGCCGTTCAACGAGCGCTATGAAGAGGCGATTGCAAGAGGCGAAGAACCCATGTATTGCAGGAAAAATTGCAACTGGTGGAATGAAAACGAAGGGGATATGCGTTCCGATCTGAACGAAATCCCGATGCGTTATGCCGACGTACTCCTTTCGCTTGCGGAAGCCTATACAATGACGGGACAGGTGGCAAAAGCCGTGCCTTTGGTTCAGAGAATCAGAACACGAGCGCATCTGAAAGATAAAACGGATGAAATGAACGCATGGAACCAGGAGCAGATGATGGAAGAGATCATGCACCAGCGCAATGTGGAACTGTCCCGCGAATACGTTCATTTCTTCGACCTGAGAAGATGGGGCACGCTTGAAAAGGTGATAAGGGAATCGCAGGAACTCGGATGGCAAAACTACAGAAAGCGCTATGAATACTACCCTATTCCCGAAAATGAACTGAAGGCCAACCCGGAACTGACGCAAAATCCCGAATGGCTGCAGAATTAGTCAAACGGATTGAACGTGTCGGTCAAGGCGCGACGACAGGAATCGTCAAGACGTTGTGACGGGAATCACAAAGACGTTGTGACGGGAATCACAAAGACGTTGTGACAGGAATCACAAAGGCGTGACGACGGGAATCGTCAAGGCGTGACGACAGGAAGACCGCAGCAGTTTCAAGAAACGCGGAATAAATAACCCGTAACGGTTGTCCACCCCCTCCGGGAAAGGACAACAATTACAGGTTGTTTATTTCACGTTCCCGCACACTTTTCCGACAGTTCAATCGTTATACATAAAATTATAAAATATACAATCATGAAAACGCTTCTAATAACAACAGTTTTAACAACCGCATCTTTCTTTGCATCTCATGCACAAAATGCGGACAACAACAGCATTCCAAAGCCCGAAATTGAAGGCGATTTTGTTTTCGTCCCCGAATTTAGCGATGAATTTGAAGGCAGCGGAATTGATACAACCAAGTGGTACACAACCAATCCGACATGGTTAGGACGTCAGCCTGCATTTTTTTCCAGGGAAAACGTAGTGCAGAAAGACGGCAAACTCCACCTGACCATGCGGAAAGAAACTCCTCCCGCCGAGCTTGCGGCTAAGGGCTATCATACTTATTCGAGCGCAGCCGTCAAAAGCGCGCGGACAATCAAGTACGGCTATTTTGAGATCAAATCCCGGGCGATGAACTCGAAAGGCTCAAGCGCATTCTGGTTTTACGACCAGTCGCCCGAAGTATGGACCGAGATTGACGTTTTTGAACTGTGCGGCACAGGAGAGCGCGAAAAGACCGATTACATGACCGTTCACGTTTTCCATACCCCTCTTAAAGGTCAGCATGTCAGTAGCGGCGAACAATGGAATGCGCCATACCGCTTTGCCGATGACTACCATGTCTTCGGGCTGGAATGGACGCCGTTCGTCATCCGTTGGTATGTGGACGGCAGAGCCGTACGGACAGTGGAAAACACTCACTGGCACCAGCCGCTCACCATGAATTTCGACAGCGAAACAATGCCCGACTGGTTCGGTTTACCTGCCGATAATGAATTGTCTTCAACATTCAGCATTGAGTACATTCGCACATGGCAGTATAAAACCGCAGCATGGAAAGATGAAGGCAAATGGATAAACAAGATGCCGGAGAAAACGCTTGTCTGGGCTGATGAATTTGATTATGAAGGGCTGCCCGACAAGTCGAAATGGAACTATGAAGAAGGTTTTGTCAGGAACCGCGAGCCTCAGTATTATACGAAAGAACGCTCCGAAAATGCGCATGTTACCGATGGAAACCTGATTATTGCCGCTCTGAAGGAAGACTTCAAAGGCGGCAAATACACATCGGCAAGCATCCATACGAAAGGCAAGTTTGAATTTCGGAAGGGCAGGGTTGAAGTCCGCGCAAAACTGCCGTCGGGACATGGCGTCTGGCCTGCAATATGGACGCTGGGCGCCAATATCGACAAGGTGGACTGGCCGGTGTGTGGAGAAATCGACATCATGGAATACTGGGGACACAATCCCAATTCCATACATGCAAATGTTCACACCGGAGGCTATAACCATACCAAAGGTAAAGGACGGGGCGGAAATATTATTTTTAAGGAACCGTGGAACGATTTTCATATCTTTGCCGTGGAGTGGTATGACGACCGTCTTGATTTCTACTTCGACGATGCTTTGTATTATTCGTGCCGCAGAAAGGGCGAAGGACAGGACGAATGGCCTTTTGACGCTCCGCAGTACCTCCTGATAAACCTTGCTTTGACAGGCGGACAGCCGGGGATAGACGACACAGTTTTTCCTGCAAAATATCTCATTGATTATGTACGTATTTATAATTTAAAATGACTTGTTATGAAAAAGACAACAATATGTTTGATTGCAGCATACATGTTTATCGCAGCATTTTGGGCAAACGCCCGGCATTTTACGAGAGATTTGCATGTAGACCTGTTTGTCAATCATGCCGGTTACGTGCCGGAAGCGAGTAAGACAGTAGTAGTAAAAGGGCTGACAGACAAAACTTTTGAGGTCATCAACACCTCAACCGGACAGATCGCTTTCAAAGGCGATTTCAAGCCTGCGGCGGGCGACTTCGGCGATTATTCTACCGGAGATTTCAGCGCTGTCAAGCAGACAGGTACCTATTACGTCAAGACGGATACGGTAAGGTCGTTTCCGTTCAGGATTTCACCTGTTGCTTACCGTTCGGCAATGGATTTGATTGTAGGATACTTCTCGTTGCAACGTTGCGGACCGAGCGAAACGGGATACATGGCGCCTTGCCATACCGACGACGGAGTGAGGCTGGATAACGGCCGGCATCAGGATGTCATCGGCGGGTGGCATGACGCAAGCGATCTGCGCAAATGGGTCAGCGCCACAATTTACGGGATGATAGGACTGTCAAGAGTTCACGAGCTGCTTGAGGCCGGCGACCCGATGCTTGATAAGATTTATGACGAACTGCTGTGGGGAAATATGTATTTTCTTAAAATGCAGGAACCACAGGGTAATGTGATGAACTTTATCGGAGGCGAGGTTCGTCAAAACGGAGATAACAACCGATGGACCAACAACATAATCGAACCGGATGGCGGAGAAATCAATTTCTTTCAACCGACCGGAGGCGTCTCAAGGAATATGGTTTTCATACTCGGCGATAAAGATGACCGCGTTATTCAGACAGAGCCTGCCGATTTTGTTTCGCAATACAACTTTGTCCTTTCTGAGGCGATTATGGCTCGGATAGCCGGCAAACGCGATGTAGAATATTCGCGTAAATGTCTGACTGCTGCGGTAAAATGTTTTGATTGGTGCACGGTTGCCGACAAGAAGCCCGATGTGAAAATAATCGGAGCTTCCATGATTGCTGCGCTTGAACTGTACAAAACGACCGGCGAAGCGCGTTACAAGGACTTTGCGATAAAAAAAGCGCTTGAACTTAAAAAGTTACAGGCGCCGAAGCAGACAGATGGCGCAGGCGGATTTTTTTATACGTCGCAATCCGACCGTGAACCGTACAAAGACATCTGGCAAGGACCACTGGCATTAATTGCATTGTGTGATCTGGCAGAACTTTTTCCGACACATCATGATTTAAGTTTGTGGAAATCAATGATTGAAGGCTACAGCGTTGATTATCTTGAATTTTTTACCCGAAAGAACAGTTTCGGAATAGTGCCGTACGGGCTGTTTGCTAAGGAAAACCCCGGCGGAGACAGGAAAGTCGGCAATTACTGGTATCGTTATTTCATGCATCCCGAATTGAGCTGGTGGGTTGGCGTCAATGCCAATCTTGCTTCGGCAGGCATAGGATTTCTGAAAGCCGCATCCGTTTTGCAAAAGCCTGAATTGAAAGCCGCAGCGCAAAGACAACTTGACTGGATAACAGGCTCTAATCCGTTTAACAGTTCAACCGTCATCGGAGTAGGCTACAATCAACCGGTAAGATTTATCAACGGCAGCGAATTCAGACCGCCTACGCCTGTTTTGCCGGGTGCAGTGATGAACGGGCTTGGCGGCGACAAGGACGATATGCCGTACCTTATCGAAAGAAATAATTATAACCAGTCGGAATACTGGACGCCTATGGTTGCATATACGTTGTGGTTGATGGGCGAGATCTCGAAAAAATGATTTAACAATTTTGAACAATGAAAAATTTATATTTGATAACTGTTTTGATAGTTTTGGCTTCATGCGCCAAAACATCTGATTATGATAAAGCGCAATGGCACTATCCGTTGTATATGGCTAATGATGATTACTGGCGGCAAAGAGTACCGATTGATATTCGGAACAATACCGGCTATGAACTTGCAGGTGCACCGGTAGAATTGCCCGTAAGGCAGGTTTCTCTTGCAGGAATGTTGGCCGAAGGAGTACGTGTGGTAGACCCCAACGGTATTGAACTGACTTTTCGCATTACCGACAAAGAGGACAATGTGGTAGAAAGAGGTCCGATTCCTGCCGATGGACGACTTGTAATACCTGTTGAATGCACAAAAGACGCGTCTGCAGTGCATTACGTCTATTTCGACAATCCATCAGCCTGGGCTATCGGCGATTTTTACAAAACGCACAGCGACATAACAAACGGTAGTTTTGAAAATCAAACTGTTTACGGACCAACGGCATGGAAATTAAGTCTGCCGGCATACAATAACCGTGTTGAACAGGTTGATGATGAGGCGCATATAGGTAATAAGAGCATCTGTATTTCTGTCGGCAACTCCGACAAAAAGCCGCTCCCTACGGCTGACCAGACTTACATTCACCTTTTCAGCGGCGCAGAATACACTGTTGAAGGATGGGTGAAAGGCGCTGATATTAAAGGCGAAGCTTTGGTCTCGGTTGTTTTCGGCGATCTGAATACGGAAGATTTCAACCTCGGAACGGAACAAATAAGCGCAGGCAGCGGCGCTTTCGACTGGAAAAAAGTAGCGTTAAAGTTCACCGTTCCCGAAAAGGTCAGCGGCGCTACTTTACGACTTGCGCTTGAGGGAACAGGAAAGGTTTGGTTTGACGATATGCAAATATCTTGTAACCAGGGCTATAATGTTGTCGCTGACGTTCTTAAAAAGGAGGCTTTGAATCTTAAAGCATTCGGAAAAACAGAAGACTGGTACGGGGAGCACTCTGATAAGGCTTCCTCATGGCAATCACGTACTGCTGTCAGCACTTTCAATTTTGGAACCAACGATATATCAGGCAAACTGTTATGTGTTGATATTGAGGAAGTAGTAAACAGACTTCATGCTGAAATGACCGATAAAAGCATGATTCAGGTTACGGACGGAACCACTCCGTTACCGTTTTACAGAGCCGGTGATTATCTGCTATTTAAACAAGACGTAAAAGGTGCGTCGGTGCAGACAAATTATGTTTACTTCAATAAATATGGCTCTGAGACTAAAAGTCAGATTGTCCATAATTTGAATGAGCTGAACAAAAACCTTGTGACAAACCCTGATTTCGAAACGGACGATTTGACCGGATGGCAGGGTGATACAGACAGCCCTTTTACGGAGATTTCATCCGTCAGTAAAACCGGCACAAAGAGCATACAACTATCAGTTTCAGGTCAAAACAATAAAGAAGTTAAAATTGAACAGACATTGCCGGTTAACGGAGGAACGATTTATTTTTTCAGCGCTTGGATGAAATGTACGGATATGATTCAACAACCTGATTTTTTGGCAGGTATAAATCAGAGAACATTGCGGGCGCAGTTTATGACGGCAGATGGGAAAAATGCAGGTGATTTGAGGCGGATTGCAGTTAGTCCCGAACGACATATAGATAACACGTGGTCGCATCTTTTCATGCTGATAACTGCACCGTCGGATGCCGCTTCGATTAAACTGCAACTTGCCAACAATGCTATTGGAACAGTATGGTTCGACGATGTAATCTTCACTGACGTCGTTACTGCTTCAACAAGTCCGCTGGCCATTGAGAGGCTTGGCGCAAGAGATATCAAAGAATTAACAGTTTGGCAGGAAGATCCGATAGTGAAAGTCTTTCCTGACGACCTGCCTCCGCGCTCATCCGGGAAAATCTCAATCTCGCTGGCTAAGAACGAAGTTGAACCGCTGCAGCTTGTTTTACGCAGCCCCAGGGAATACAGACAGCTGGAAATAAAAGTCATAAATCCTGCTGACGCCCAAGGCAACGAACTCGCCGCCGCCGATATTGGCGTAGTAGGCTATGTGCCGGTTAATTACCCCAGCAATTATATTTCATTCAGAAACAAAACCTACTGGCAGCAGAAACTTCCTGTCGGACGTATCGGCTCTGACGGATGGCGCGGTTACTGGCCCGATCCGATACTTCCCTTTGCGCGTTTTGACCTGAAAGCTGACGTTTCGCAGCCGGTCTGGATTGAGTTTCAGGCTCCGTCGGAAGCCGCGGCAGGTATGTATAACGGTAAAATTCAGTTAGTTGACAAAGGCGAAGCGCTAAAAGAAATACCTTTTACGGTTAAGGTGCGCAATTTTGCACTTCCCGATGAATCACATGTAATCGCCGAATATGACGCCCGCGTTAATACATGGGATTTTTACGGCTCTTCCAAATCCGAGATGGAAAGAATAAAAGAGATATGGAAGATATTGGCCGGACACCGCTTAAATCCGGATTGCGTAAAACCGGATCCGACGTGGACGGTAGAAAACGGCGAGGTGAAATTTGATTTTACCGAGTTTGACAGGGCTGCTGAATATTATTTTAATGTATTGAAGCTGCAACGAATGTATGCTCCATGGTATTTCTATCTTTTCGGATGGGCGAACCTGCCACCGGATAAGTTTGGTGAACCACCATACGAGGGCGTTTTTCCTTACGAAGGTGTTGACCGCAGCAAACTGCGTCCGGAATATATCAAAGTTTATCAATCCGCCGTAAGAAACTACTGGAATCACTTGAAAGAGAAAGGCTGGGCGGATAAATTTATTCTGTACATTTCCGATGAGCCTCATGCCGATGCTGAGATCACACAGCAAATGCACGCTATTTGTGATATGATACATGCTGTTGATTCCAAAATCCCGATTTATGTGAGCACATGGTGGTATCGTCCCGAATATAAGGGATATGTAGACGTGTGGGGTGTTTCCAACCACGGTGGAAGCTGGGGACGGTCGGTTCCGGTTTCCGATCTCGAAAATATCAAACGTATAGGAGGTAGACTGTGGTTTACTACTGACGGAAAGATGTGTACCGATACTCCTTTCCTCGGTTTTGAGAGGTTGTTGCCATATTATTGCTTCAAGTATGGCGCCGAAGAATATGAGTTTTGGGGTTCAAACTGGTACACTTTCAATCCTTACGAATATGGATGGCATGGATTTATACGTCAATCGGATCGCCCGGGCGATCTCTACTGGATTCGTTATCCGAACGGTGATGCTAACTTCATCTATCCGGGCTTGCCGATAGGCGTTGAAGCGAATGTTCCGACCATACGATTGAAACTTGCCCGAGAAGGCGTCGAAGATTATGAGTATTTATATATCCTTGATAATTTGGTTAAAGAGGCTAAAAAGCAAGGCAAAAATGTCGCTGACGCCGAAAAAGCATTGGCTGATGCCCTTGACGTTATTACTATCCCAAGTTCTGAAGGACGCTATTCTACTGAATATCTGAAAGATCCGTATGCGGTTATGCAGGTAAGAAATCAAGTTGCGGAAGCAATTGAGAATTTTTTTTGGTAATTTAATAAAAAAAGCCTATTTTGGCGGAATTATAATTTTCTAATATCAAACCAATATGAGTAAAGCAGTATTATTATTTTTGAGCGTGAGCGTTGCTGTTGCAACGGCTTCGGCGCAAACAATCGACAGAGTGAAAATCTATGAGGGGCAGGAAACTATCCCTACTTACAGGATGGGAGCTGACGAGACAAGCCCTGTGTTTTACACCGGGCGCGGCGTGCAGGGCGCGGCGGGACACATCTATCCCTATCCCGAGCAAATCAGCCTCGGCGAGAAGCTGACCGACGAGACGTATGACATGGTATATCTCGAAAATGAGTACCTGAAAGTCACTGTGCTGCCTGCTTTCGGCGGCAAACTGTTTTCGGCTATAGACAAGACCAATGGCCACGAGCTGTTTCATCGCAACAGCACCGTCAAGCCCGACCTGATAGGGACGCTCGGGGCTTGGATTTCGGGCGGTATTGAGTGGTGTTTTCCGCATCATCACAGGCCAACGACACTGCTGCCTGCCGACTTCCGCATGGTTGAAAACGCCGACGGAAGCGCTACCATCTGGTGCGGCGAGACGGAACGCGGTCTGGGGTTGCGCGGCGTCATCGGCGTGACGCTGCATCCGGGAAAGGCATACATCGAAACGACTTACTACCTGAATAACGGGCAGAATGTTACGCGCAACTTCCTGTTCTGGGCTAATGTGGCGGTTACGGCAAACAAGGACTTCCGCACGTTCTGGCCTCCGCAGCAGGAGATCGGAGTGTTCCACAGCAATACCGACTTCACGCACTGGCCTGTCTCGCACGAAACGTACCGCGGCGTCGATTACGGCGCAAACGGCGGCGCCGACCTGACGTGGTGGAAGAATCATCCAAGCCCTGTGTCGTTCTTCTTCTGGCAGGGGCGCGCAGGCTTCGTCGGCGGTTACGACTATGCACAGAAAGCAGGAACAGTCCATGTCGCAGACGTCTATCACAACAAAACATCGAAATTGTGGCAGTTCGGCCCCGGACTCGAAGGGCAGAACGCGCGGCGCAAACTGACGGATGACGGCAAGGCTTACGTAGAACTGATGACAGGGACGTATTCCAACAATCAGCCCGACTATAGCTGGTTTTCCCCTCATTCGGTCAAGGAAGCTACCAATTACTGGTATCCCGTGCGCGACCTTGAGATCGTTAAAAACGCAAATACAGAGGCGTCAGTCACACTTCAGATGCGCGACAAAAAGACAGTCTTCTACGGTTTTAACACCACACAACGCTATCGCGGCGCAAAGGCTGTTCTGAAATACGGCGACGAAACACTGGCTTCGCAAACGCTTGATATTGATCCGTCCAAACCGTTCACTGCTACTTTTAAAAGCAGCAAGGAACTCGACGAGTATCAACTTTACACTGAATTGCAGGACGATAAAGGCGCCACATTAATTTCTTACAAACCATACAAACCACAAAGTCCGGAATTACCTGAACGTCAGGAGGAAGTAAAATCGCCGAAAGAAATTGAATCGGTTGAGGATTTATATCTCGCCGGGCGGTTTGTGGAGCAGTTTT
>JAIRXI010000070.1 GCA_031268395.1 Tannerella sp.
TGATTCAGCGTCACGCAGTTGATCACCAGGCCGGGGTCGAACGCCCGGATTTCTTCGGGCGACTGCATCCGGACGGCGTTGTAAATAAAGCGCATGCGGCGGGGTTCTTTTTCCAGCACGGCCACTTCGTGGTCGAAACTCAGCAGGTCGGTGAAGAATGCGCCCATCTTCCCGGCTCCCAGTACCAGTATTTTCATCTGTCTCAACGGTTAAACGGTCATGATGTTCATTTGCTGCCGGACAGATTCCTCGTGAATCTCCTTCATAATCTTCTCGACAAACTCGGGGTTCAGGTCCATGGCAATCGCCGCTCTGGCCCGGTTTTCCAGGATCTCGCCATAGCGGGGCGTCTGCAGTACCGGCATGTTGTGTTCCTTCTTGTAGATGCCTATTTCGCGCGAGATGCGCATCCGCTTGGCCAGCATTTCCAGCAGACCTTCGTCGATGCCGTCGATCTGGCGGCGCAGTTCGGAGAGGTTTTCGGTGGTCTGCGTGGAGTCGCGAATCACCAGCAGGTTGAGTACGTAGTCCAGCACGTCGGGCGTGATCTGCTGTGCGGCGTCGCTCCAGGCTTCGTCGGGGTTGCAGTGCGATTCGACGATCAGGCCGTTGAAGCTCAGTTCCATGGCCTGCTGACACAGCGGCGCGATCAGTTCGCGCCGGCCGCCGATATGGCTTGGGTCGCAGAAGATGGGCAGCCCGGGACAGCGGCGGTGCAGTTCGATCGGGATGTGCCACAGGGGCAGGTTTCGGTAAATCTTTCTGTCATACGAACTGAAACCGCGGTGGATGACGCCCAGCCGCCGGATGCCGGCGCCGTGGAGGCGCTGTATGGCGCCGATCCACAGCTCCAGATCGGGATTGACCGGGTTCTTGACCAGCACCGGCAGGTTGGTACCCTTCAGCGCTTCGGCCAGTTCCTGCATCGTAAACGGGTTGGCCGAAGAGCGCGCGCCGATCCACAGCAGGTCGACGCCGGCTTTCAGCGCCTCGAACACGTGGTCGCGCGTGGCCACTTCCGTGGCTACATACATCCCCGTTTCTTCCTTCACCCGCTTGAGCCAGGCCAGACCGATGGATCCGACGCCCTCGAAGCCGCCCGGTTTTGTGCGCGGTTTCCACAGTCCCGCGCGGAAAAGTTTGATTCCCTTTGCTGCCAGGCTCTGCGCCGTTTTCAGCACCTGCGTTTCCGTTTCTGCGCTGCACGGTCCGGCGATGACCACCGGACGTTCGCCGTTCATTCCCGGCAACAGAATTGATTCCAGTTTAAATTCTTCCATATCCTTATACATTATATATTATATTGATTCATCGTTCATCGTTCATCGTTCATCATTCATCGTTATTCGCCGCGTTCTGTTCAGCGCTTCCGTCAGTGTTTCGGCGGGGCAGCAGAGCGAGAGGCGGACATAGCGGTCGCCCGCCCTGCCAAAGACGGATCCGGGCGTGACGAATACATTTGCTTCATACAGCATCCTGTCGGCCAGGCTTTCGCCGCTCTTTTCCGCGTCGGGAATCCTGCCCCACAGGAACATTCCGACCTGGCGCTCGTCGTAGCGGCAGCCCATTGCCTGCATGATGCGTCCGGCCAGTTCGCGGCGGCTGCGGTAGGTGCGGTTGATTTCTTCATACCATTCCCGCGGCGCCTTCAGCGCTTCGGCGGCGGCCGACTGCATCGGGGCAAACTGTCCCGAGTCTACATTGCTCTTTACCTTCAGCACCCACTGCACAAAGCGCGCGTTCGATGCCAGCATCGCCATCCGCCATCCGGGCATGTTGTGCGCCTTGCTCATGGAATTGAGTTCGATGCAGATCTCCCGGGCGCCCGGCACGCTCAGGATGCTCAGCGGCCGGTCGTTCAGGATGAAGCTGTAGGGGTTGTCGTGGCAGATCACGATGCCGGAGCGGCGTCCGAAGTCCACCAGCCGTTCAAACAGTTCCATGCTTGCGGGGGCGCCGGTCGGCATGTGGGGGTAATTCGTCCACATCAGTTTGACGCCGCGCAGGTCCATCCGTTCCAGCGCGTCGAAGTCCGGCTGCCATCCGTTCGCCTCTTTCAGGGTGTAGTATATCCCGCGGGCGCCGGTCAGGGCGCTTGCGGAGCGGTAGGTCGGATAGCCCGGGTCGGGAAGCAGCACGCCGTCGCCCGGATTCAGGAAGGCCAGCGAGATGTGCAGGATGCCTTCCTTGGAGCCGATCAGGGGCTGTATTTCCGTTTTCGGGTCGAGCGTCACGCCGAACCAGGTGCGGTACCACCCGGCAAATCCTTCGCGCAGGGCCGGCAGACCCGTATACGGCTGGTAGCCATGCACGCCGTCTTTTTTCACTTCCCGACAGAACACGTCGACTGCCTGCCGTGGGGGAGGCAGGTCGGGGCTGCCTACGCCCAGGTTGATCACGTTTTTCCCGGCGGCATTCATCTCCGCCACTTCTCCGAGTTTTTTCGAGAAGTAGTATTCGCTTACTGTAGCCAGCCGTTCGGCCGGCCGGACGTCACACGCCCTGTTTTCCTTCTGCATATTCTCCCAGTATTTTCAAGTCGCGCGTCAGGGGCAGGATCGCATCCAGCGCCTGCCTGTAACGCAGATAGTCGGTGTATGTCAGGTTGATGTAGAACAGGTATTCCCATTCGCGCCCGATGATCGGGAGCGACTGTATTTTGGTCAGGTTCATGTCGTAGAACGACAGGATGGTCAGCGCCTTGGAGAGGCTTCCGGAGGTGTGGGGCAGGGCAAAGACGAGCGAAGCCTTGTCTTTCCGCGTCCCGTCCAGCAGTTCTTCCGCCTTCCAGCGGTCGGCAATGACCAGGAAGCGGGTATAGTTGCGCCTGTTGGTTTCGATCCCTTCGGCCAGCGTTTCCAGCCCGTAGATTTCGGCGGCCTGCCTGCTGCATATCGCGGCATGGCCTTTCATCCGTTTTTCGGCGATCCGGCGGGCGCTCACGGCCGTATCCTCCATTTCCACCAGCCGCACGTGCGGCAGCGTGTCCAGAAAGTCTCCACACTGCATCAGGGCGATCGGGTGCGAATCTATTTCCTCGACCTCCCGCAGCGTCGTGCCCGGCAGCACGGAAAGCGTATGCGAGATACGCAGTTTGTATTCTCCCACAATGACGCACCCGCTTTCACGTATCAGTTCGTGGTTTTGCAGCAGGCTGCCCGCGATCGTGTTTTCGATGGCCATGATTCCGATAACGGAGGCGTCGTTGCGTATGCTCCGCACAACGTCCCGAAACGTGTTGCAGGGGACTGTTTCTATCTCTTCCCCTTCGTAATACCGGCGGGCGGCCATGTCGTGATACGAACCGGCTATCCCCTGAATCGCTACTTT
>JAIRXI010000090.1 GCA_031268395.1 Tannerella sp.
TATGCCGTCGTCCGCGCCGACGCCGACCGCCTGTCCATGACCGGCCGACTGTACGACTGGCTTCGGACGGAAGCGGGAAAGGCCGTCATTGCCGAAAGCGGGTATGTTCCGACGGAGGCGACGGCCGACGTGGCAACGGTCGATCTTCCCGCCGTGCGGATTTATCCGAATCCCGTAACGGACGGTTTCCGCGTGAGTGGCGCGGCGCTTGAAAGGGAAAGCCCCGCCCGGCTGACGCTGACAGACCTCTCCGGCCGCGTCCGGCTGTCCGTCCAGGTGACCGGCGGCGAGTATGTCGACGCGCGTTCGCTGCCAAAAGGCGTGTACATCGCCGTCGTCGCCGCGGGAAAATACAGCGTGCCGGTCAAGATGATCAAACGATGAACGGTGAACAGATTTTTCATTCATCCATCTTGGATCCACCACACCCGGTTGATCTTTTTGGCCGACAGGCGGACGCAGGAAAATGAAGTACTTTGCAGCATGTATGTGTACCAAGTTATGAAACAAGTGTTTTTCTTCATGTTATTATTGCCGGCGACGCTCCCGGCGCAAAAACAGGATTCGATTAACCGGTTGCTTATCGACTCGCTAAAGCAGGAGATTGAATATGCAGGCAATACACAAAAAGAATTGGAACTGAGTGGCGCACTGGGCATCTATTACAATATATCAGGCAAGTACGATTCGGCACGTCTTTACCTCAGCCGCGCGTTGAGCCTGCCCGGAGGCAAAAAATACGAGGGCGGACGGATGATTACCAACCTTGCCAACACCTACGGCTTTGAGGGACGGTATGCCGAAGCGCTGAAATACTATATGGAAGCGTTGCGGGTGAGCGAACAGCTGGCCGCTGCGAAAGACGACGCGCTGGCGAAAAGCAACATCATCCGCACGGTGGCCAACCTCTCCGAAATCCATTACCTGACAGGCAACCGGAGACAGGCGCTCTTCTATGCCGAACGCGGGATGAGACTGTTTGTGAGACATGTCAGAACGGGAGACGGGATTGATTACATGATTCCCCAGATGCTCTATGTCATCGGCCGGGTACATTTAGACCGGAACGAGCTGGACATGGCGGAAAAAGCCATGCAGGAGACCTGCGAAGTAGCCGATGCCGTATGCCGGAAATGGTTAGAAGACAGAAACGATCCGAGCGGGATGTACATGTATCTCGCCTACGGCATGGAAGGCCTGGCGCGGGTCTCGCTGGCGCGGAAAGCGTATGCCCGGGCGCTCGGTGAGGCCATGGAAGCGCTGGACTTTGCCGAACGGCACGGCGACCCGACCGTGACGGCTAAAATACTGTCGGCCCTCTCGGACATTTACCTTGCGCAGGGCAACTATCGAGAGTGCGGGCGGTTTGCTCAAAAAGCAGTGGAACTGTTCCCCGCTTATTCGGACGTGAATCCCGGCGCGGCTTTCAACGCTGCCGCAGCCAGCCTGTTTTCGGGACACAAAGAGGATGCGTACCGGAAGTTCCAGCTTTATGCCGACCGGATGAAAGCGAATACAGACAATCTGTTCCGCGAAACAATGGCCGGCATGGAAGTGATCTATGAAACGGAAAAGAAAGAAATGCGCATTGCCAGGCTGGAGCAGGAAAAAATCTTCATTGTCATCATCGGCGCGATCGCAGGATTGCTGGCCATCATGACGGGAGTCATTTTCAGGCAGAAGATACGGAACGGACAAAAGGAAAAGCAGCTTGTTGTGGCAAGCGCCGTTTTTGAAGGCGAAAAGCGGGAACGGGAACGTTTTGCCCGCGGCCTGCACGACGGCATTAACGGCATGCTTTCGGCGATACGGATCGAACTGGCCGCAACCGAACATCCGCAAAATCTCCGCGACCGTATCGACAGTTGCATCGAGGAAATCCGCCGTCTGGCAAGCGGCGTCATGCCCGTCTCCCTGCAGCGTTACGGAATGAAAGCCGCACTGGAAGACTATTGCCGTTCGTTCTCGAATGTCTTCTTTCATTTCTTCGGCGAAAACAGACGGATTGACGAAAAAATCGAACTGATGCTTTATTACTGCACCTGCGAACTGGTGCATAATTCAGTCAGACATTCAGGAGCCTCCGCGATCAACGTCCAGCTGATACAGGAAAAAAAACGTATTTCGCTTACCGTTCAGGACAACGGCTGCGGTTATGACAAGACCTCTTCCGGGCCGGGCGTCGGACTGAAAAGCCTTCGAGACAGGATTACCGCCTTGCACGGCAAACTGGAAATCGTCTCTTCGCCGGAATACGGCACGGAAACAATGATCGAGTTGGGCGTGAGGTGGAGCAGAGAAAATAAAAAAACAATAACGTGAGGTGTCTGTGAAACGTACAGTGAGAAATAAGCCGGTCTTGCGTCGCAGCGGGAAAACAGCTGCCTCCGGCCATAACGACTGGGGCGGACTTGTCCGTCTGTCCGCAGGCATTGTAAAAACGTCAAAAGAAAATCAAGATGGGAACAGATCACTTTCCACTCATCCGCGTGCAGATCGTTGATGATCACAAGCTGCTGACGGATAGCCTGAGCAGGGTCATAAACGAATCGGATATTGCCCGGATCACAACGATATATCCCGATTTGGAATCCTGCCGGAAAGGGCTGGCCACAGAAGTGCCGGATGTATTGCTGCTCGACATTGACCTGCCCGACGGCGACGGGGTGCCTTTCTGCGCCGAGATCACAAAAGCCTGTCCCGGATTGAAAATCATCATGCTTACAAGCTTCACGGAGTTTAATATCGTCAAACATGCCTTATATAACGGCGCACTCGGTTATATCCTGAAAAATGTCGACCCCAAAGAATTGCTCGCCGGAATCGAAACGGTAAACAGGGGTGAACAGTTCCTCTGCAAAGAAATAAACACCCTGCTAAAGGACAGAAAGACGGATGAGGTTATTTTTCTTACCAACACCGAGAAATTAGTACTGCAACTCATTGCAGACGGTCATACGCGGAAGAGCATTGCCAAACTGCTTCACCATGACGAGCAGACCACCAAAACCTTCATGTGGAAGCTGAGGCATAAACTCGGCGTGAAGAAAACGGCCGAACTGATCAAAAAGAGCTGCAGGCTGAGGCTGATTGTCCTGAAATAGTTTTACGAAATACAGACCGTAAAAAAGCAGTCACGTGACGGACACACGCGAAAGGCACTTTTACGCGGACGCTCAGGAGCATATATGAACGGGCGATCCGTAACACCCGGTGTCTGAAAAAGCCGGTTACACATTCCGCCTGCGGCATGGCCTGTTTCTCCGGTGTACACGGCGGGACTTCGCCGGAACCTCCTGTCCTCTCCAGGCCAATGAACCTCCTTTCCACCTCATTTTAACAACAAAACAACCTCAGTAGCAGGCAGGCAAGGCATGAACCCTCCGGCAAAACCTCATTAACCTGAGTTCGACCCAAGAATTACAATCAATGTCTGAAAATGAAAGGCCGCTTGCCCGGAGGGCATTCATATCAATAGAAAACGTCACGGCATATCCCCTTTTTCCCCGTCAGGGGATATACAATGAAACGGATGAAACCTCCACGAGGTTTTGATCTGGAGAGACAACATGGTTTTCTGTTGATATGCAAGTCCTCACGGACTGTGCTTATATCGAACGCAGGTTCATTACCTTATTCTTTACAGGGGATAAGGAGGTAATGAAGTCCGCCTGTATGATCATCTGCTGCTTGCTACTGAGGTTGTTTTGTTGTTAAAATGAGGTGGAAATGAGGTGGTTTGTCCGAAACGGAGGTTTGCCGGGCGGCGGTCATAAAGCGCTTCGTCCCATGATCACATGGTTTTACCGGTGATCCGCATGAACGGGTGATTCCAAACGGGTGTAACAAAAAAGAACAGCCACTTACTTTGTCGCGTAAGTGGCTGTATCTCCCGCTCTTCCTCCTGGACTTGAACCAGGGACCCTCTGATTAACAGTCAGATGCTCTAACCAACTGAGCTAAGGAAGAATGTCCTGCGATTTCCCTTTACCGGAATCGCGGGGCAAAAGTAAGCGTAATTTTTCAATTGTGCAATACCCCGCACAAAAAAGTATTCAAAAAAAATCAAATCAGGGCGCCGCCGTCGTTTTCCGGTGCACAATGGCATCGATAACGGCCACGGTTGTGATGTTGACAATATCGCGCACCGGACTTTCAATGTCCGTAAAGTGAATCGGCTTTTTCAGTCCGACCTGAATCGGGCCGATCATCTCGCCGCTGCCCGCCGCCTGCAGCATTTTCTGGGCAATATTGGCCGAAGTCAGGTTGGGGAATACCAGCGTGTTGACCTCCTTGCCGAGGAGGCGGGTAAAAGGATATTTTTCATCGCGCAGTTGCCGGTTCAGCGCGAAGTTCACCTGCATTTCGCCGTCGATCGCCAGATCGGGAAAAGCCTCCTGCAAAGTGCGGATGGCATCGTGCACACGCGCCGGACTGCCCTCCGTGTCCGAGCCGAAATTGGAATAGGACAGCATCGCCACCACCGGCTCGTGGGCAAAGAACTGAACGGCCTCGCACGTCAGTTTGGCCACTTCGGTCAGGACGTTGGTCGACGGATTCCGGTTGATCAGCGTGTCGGACAGGAAGAGAGGGCCTTTTTTGCTGTTCAGGATATGCATGGCCGCGAAAGTATTGTATCCCTCCCGGACGCCGATCACTTCCCTGGCCACCCGGATCGTATGGGAATATTTCGTGTAGACGCCGGTGATAAAGGCGTCGGCATCGCCCGTTTCGACCATCATCATCCCGAAATAGTTACGTTCAAACATTTTGTCGACCGCCTCCTCCACGGTGACGCCTTCGCGCGCCCTTTTCTCCGCCAGGATGACGGCATATTTCCTCCGGCGTTCCGTCTCGCGGTCGTGCCGCAGGTTCACGATTTCGATGCCCTCCAGGTCGATATGAAGTTCGGCAGCCAGCCTGGCAATGCGTTCGTCGTTCCCCAGCACGATCGGGAAGCAGATCCCTTCGTCGCGGGCTGCCGCCGCCGCCTTCAGCATGTTCGGGTGACTGCCTTCGGCAAAGACCACCCGTTTCGGGTCCCGCCGGGCCATTTCGGTAAACTGGCGCACCAGTTTATTATCGTAGCCCATCAAGTCCTGCAGGCGGTTTTTATACGCTTCCCAGTCGGTAATGGCCCGCCGGGCGACGCCCGACGCAATCGCGGCCCTGGCCACCGCGACCGACACCCACGTCAGCAGCCGCGGATCCATCGGTTTGGGGATCAGATAATCGCGCCCGAAAGCCAGTTGCGTCAGTCCGTAGGCCGCATTCACCACGTCCGGCACCGATTCCCTGGCCAGCGAGGCAATGGCCCTGACGGCCGCCAGTTTCATCTCTTCGTTGATCGTGGTGGCCCGCACGTCCAGCGCCCCGCGGAAAATGTACGGGAAGCCCAGGACATTGTTAATCTGGTTCGGATAGTCGGAACGTCCGGTAGCAAAAATCAGATCCGGCCGCGAAGCTTTCGCCTTTTCGTACGAAATTTCGGGATTCGGATTGGCCAGCGCAAAGACAACCGGGCTGGCATTCATGCTTTGCACCATCTCCGGCGTCAGCACGTCGGCCACCGAAAGACCCAGAAACATGTCGGCGCCGGCGATGGCTTCGGCCAGCGTCTCCACCTCGCGTTCCGTGGCAAAAAACTGCTTCTCGCGGTTCAGATCCGTACGGCGGACGGAGATAACGCCCCGGCTGTCACACATCACGATATTTTCCCTCCTCGCCCCCAGCGCCATATACAGCCGCGTGCAGGAAGTGGCCGACGCTCCGGCGCCGTTGACCACAATCCGGATGTCTTCGATCCGCTTTCCCACCATTTCCAGGGCGTTGAGCAGTCCGGCGGCGGAGATGATCGCCGTGCCGTGCTGATCGTCGTGCATAACGGGAATGTCAAGTTCTTCCCGCAGCCGCCGTTCAATCTCGAAACATTCGGGCGCCCGGATGTCTTCCAGGTTGATGCCGCCAAACGTGGGGGCAATGGCCTTCACGGCCTGGACAAATTTTTCGGGGTCTTTTTCGTCCATTTCGATGTCGAACACGTCGATGCCCGCAAATATTTTAAACAGCAATCCCTTGCCTTCCATCACCGGCTTGCCGGCCAGCGCCCCGATATTGCCCAGCCCCAGCACGGCCGTCCCGTTAGAAATCACGGCCACCAGATTACCCTTGGCGGTATAGTCATAAGCCGCCTCCGCATTTTTTTCTATCTCGAGACAAGGCTCCGCCACTCCGGGCGAGTAGGCCAGCGAAAGGTCCGACTGCGTACTGTGAGGTTTGGTAGGGATCACTTCGATTTTTCCCGGCCTGCCTTCCGAATGATAAAGCAGCGCGCTTTCCTTAGTTACTTTTGCCATATATTTGATTTTTTAGAAGATGAACAGTCATTATTTAAAAGTTTTCTTACGGCAAAAGTACGAAAAAATTACTGCCGACAGACGAAACCGGAAGAAAAGGGTACATTTCATCGGATCGCGGGGAACGGTTCGGCAAATGGCCTCCGGAAAGGCAGAGTCCGGGGCAAAATTTTCTGTTCCGTCGATCCCGCGGCGCTGTCTGAAAATAACCGTGCCATTCCTTTTCACGGGGACGTTTCAAAAGCACGCAGATAACGCAGATTAAAAGGATTCTCGCAGATTTTGTCTCTTCGGACAGCGGTATTTCCGGATTTTACAGTTGACGGTCACTGCGTACATTTTTAAAATGCGTGTTCCGACTTCGGCTTTCCGTTAGCGGTATTTCAGCGGTTTGGGTCGCACGGGACAGATCGAATCTGCCGTTATCACATTTTTTTTGCAGCGATACGGGGACCTGAAGCCGGGGGAATATGACGCCGGCGCCTGCGGCTTTTTCGGTATTCGACAGGCAAAGGGATCGCACTTCCGTTGCATGGCTTTCCGGCGAGAAAATGTATCCGGCCGTTTTACGCCGGAAATCCCGCTGTTTCCGGACCGTTTCCCGGATGTCTGATGGAAGTCCGTCACCTTGAAAACCGGCAGAGACTGACGATCTTCCGTGACATTTCCGGTCTTCGACAGGCGCCGTTTTCAGAAAACAGTACCGCTTTTTCCTCTGAATTTGGCGGCGGTGGCAGAAAATGTTTCCGGCCTTTTTCCGCCGGAACTCCCGCTGTTTCCGGACCGTTTCCCGGATGTTTGATGGAAGTCCGTCGCCTTGAAAACCGGCAGGGAGTGAAGAACTTCCGTGACATTTCCGGTCTTCGACAGGCGCCGTTTTCAGAAGACAGTACCGCTTTTTTCCCTGAATTTAGCGGCGGTGGCAGAAAATGTATCCGGCCTTTTTCCGCCGAAAACCCCGCTGTTTCCGGACCGTTTCCCGGATGTCTGATGGAAGTCCGTCGCCTTGAAAACCGGCAGGAAATGAAGAACTTCCGTGACATTTCCGGTCTTCGACAGGCGCCGTTTTCAAAAGACAGTACCGCTTTTTCCTCTGAATGTGGCGGCAGTGGCAGAAAAAGTCTTTTTTCCACCTGTTTTTTCTGGATTATCCGGATAAATAAAATATCTTTGCGATGTTTTTGTTGTTGCCGTTTCAGCCTGAAGGCATCAGGTGAACGCCTGGAAACGCCGAATCATATTCAAAAGTATCCGGTAAAAGTTGCGGAAAACAGAAACTGTTGCAGGCAGAGACCCTGTAAATACGTAAAAAAGAGATGTTGTTACAGGGTGATGTCCTGTAGTTGCAACAGGAGAAAAAGTAACTGCATAAAAAAAGGAAGTAATTACCTGGAAAAAGAAAGTAATTACCTGAAAAAAAAAAGCAGTTGCCGGAAGCGTAAAGCAGCTGCCGAAAAAGAAGAAGCAACTGCATAAAAAATGGAAGTAATTACCTGGAAAAAAAAAGCAGTTGCCGGAAGCATAAAGCAACTGCCGAAAAAGAAGAAGCAACTGCATAAAAAATGGAAGTAATTACCTGAAGAAAGGAAGTAATTACCTGGAAAAAGGAAGTAATCCCAAAATGTCCATTAAAATGTCCATTAGACACTACCCCGTCGTGTTCGGAAGAGGCCCTGCCGGTAAAAAACAGCCCGTCCCGGCCAGGGACGGCATGTTGGTAGAAAAGGGAACACGGGGAACACCACCCGTCCCGGCCAGGGACGGAATGTGGTCGGAACGGCCTTATTTGGCGCAGGGCAAGACAGGCGGATGGACACAGCCCCGGCAGGTGTCCGCCATGCCCCTTTCGTTCACATTCCGTCCCGGCCGGGACGGGTGATTCTGCTGCGGGCTGTTTTCTACCAACATTCCGTCCCGGCTGGGACGGGCTATATTGCGTTGCGGGCCGTTTTTTACCGGCAGGCCCTCTTCCGGACACGACGGAAAGTGTCTAATGGACATGTTGGGATAATTATTTGCGTAAGCACAAGGCGCAAGTCTTATCCCTGTATGCATTGTTCATCGTTAGTATAAATACGAAGAATAAGTATTACTTTTGCAACATTTATATATAAACAATTAATTGCAAATAAGTATGAGATCA
>JAIRXI010000092.1 GCA_031268395.1 Tannerella sp.
ATCTCCACTTCCGTACTGGACAGTTCCTTCCGGATTTCCATGCCCTGCGTGGCGGACACGTAGATGCCGTTCTTTTCCGGGTCGAACTTCCGGCCGAAGAAGAGGCCGGTAATAATCGCTCGCAGATAGACCAGTCCCGTGTCCACATTCCATCCGCGCACCGCATAACGTGCGGCCACGCGGTTATAGCGCGTCACGACGTCTTCTACCGTTTCGCGTTTCAATTCGATGCCTTCCTCCACGATGGCGTCGATCAGTCCCTGTTTGTTAATGCTTCCCGCCGACGATACGAGGGCGGTGAAACCTTTCGGGTCGGACGTCAGGACGTTTTTCCTGAGCCAGGCTTTCAACTTATTTTTCATATCTCTGTATTTAACTGTGAACGATGAACGGGGTATCGTTACCTTGTTCATCTATGGTTCTCTGCGCCTTCTCCGGCGTAAATGACACGAAGAAGGCACAGCGTTCCATACATTTTCTATTTCTATTTAACGAAGCGCCGGATCAAAATTACCGCCCCAGTCTTTGTTCTGTTCCAGATTGGCATTGTTCTGTATCTCGTCGTTGTGAATCGGGAAGAAATAATACGATTCGGGCGTCGACATGGCATCCGGGCTGTTCGGATTCTGGAAGCGCGTGTCTACTGCTTCGTACTTGAAATCTTCCGGCAGCAAGTCGAAAGTCTGTGCTTTGGTCATCGCTTCTTCCAGCGTAATATGGTCCTTGAGCGAAGCCAGTATGCCATACTTGTGCATTCCGTTGAGATAGTTGTGCAACAGGCGATGGCGACGCAAATCCCAGAAGCGCTTGCCCTCGAAGCAAAATTCGATCCGCTTTTCGTCCATCAGCGCCGTACGCATCTCCTCGCGGCTCATGCCCGGCTGGAGTCCGTACAGGTTGTCGTCGCCCGGCTCGATGCCCGCCCGGCGGCGAATGGCGGTCAGCACATCGTAACCGGCCTGCCGGTCGCCTTTCTCATTGGCCGCTTCGGCATAGTTGAACATCACTTCGGCAAAACGAATCTCCAGCCAGTCCACATCGTTAAGCGTCACCTGTGCCACGTTCAGTTCTTCCTGCATGCCTTTTTTGGTATACAGACCGGTACGCGCGTGCCATTCGCCCTGTATATTATATCCGAAAGCGTCCATCGAAGCCGCAATATTGGGTACTGTGTACTGGCGGCGTCCCGCTCTGGCGCTCAATTCATAGACAGAACCGTTGTACACGATCGTCTGGTCGAAACGCGGATCCCGGTTGAGCCAGTAGGTCTGTACATCATACGCATATTTGGACGATTCCCCAATTTTGCGTCCGTCCTTCATCGGGAACGCTTCTGCAAAATTCCATGCCGGCTGGTCTCCTCCCGTTGCGTTTTTGGACTCCGACAGCGGACGAACCGCATCTTCTCCACGCCCGTTCGTTTTGGAGGGATTCGTGTAAACTACCGCCAAAACAGCTTCCTGATGCCGCTCGGTTTCAAATACATCCGTGTAATTGTCTACCAGTCCGTAACCGTTGGCGGTTAACAGGTCGTAAGCAGCCTTGGTCGCATTGAACGCTTCCGTCCAGTAGCTGTTGTCGTAGTAATTGCCCGGATTGAACTGCGGACTGGCCTTGAACAGCAATACTCTGCCCTTGAATGCGGCAACGGCGCACTGATCAATCCGTCCGTAATCGCCTCCGGTGTATCGGACGGGCAGGCGTCGGGCGGCATCGTCCAGGTCGCTGACGATAAAGTCGAAACATTCCGCTGTGGAGTTGCGACTGACCATCAGGTCGTCCGTCAGTGACTGCGGTTCCCTGACAATCGGCACGCCGCCATGATACATTATCATCTTGAAATACAGGAAGGCCCGCAGAAACAGCGCCTGGCCGATGATCGGGTCTTTCTCCGCCTGCGAGAGCGTACCTGTTTCGATCTGCTGCAGCAGCAGATTGATATTGCGTATGGTAGCATACGGCCAGAACTTCATGCTGGCGTTATTCACCTGTATGGCATCCGGTCCCATAATACCCAGACATTCATCCGCATTGCCGCCGTCTCTCGGCCAGCCGCCCAGTACGCCGGGATACAGGTTGGTCAGACAGGCCTCCGTCAACTTTATGTCATTCCATACGTTGTCAGGATTATAATTGGACAGGTCTTTCACGTCCAGCACGTCGCTGCATCCTGAAATCAGCAGCAGACCGACTAAAAATACAATTATCTTTTTCATTGTCTTGTCTTTTAAAAATTAATACTTAAGCCGCCTGTAAAAGTGCGCATGATCGGATATGAATCCAGCGTGTTCTGTTCGGGATCATATTCGTCCATTGCGGAAATGCAGAACAGGTTGGTAGCGTTCACAAAGAGTTGAAGCTGATTCACGCCGATGCCTGCAAGCAGTTTTTTAGGCAGCGTGTAGGCGATATTCAGGTTTTTGAGTCGGCAGAAAGCGCCGTTCCTCAGCCAGAAGGTGGAAGAACCGCCGCCGTATTCCTGCTGCATCCATGCGCCGCTGGCGCGGGGGTATTTGGCGTTCGGATTTTCCGGCGTCCAGATGTCGTCTTTCCAAAGTTCAAAATACGGCCGGTCGCCGACCTGGAATACGCCGCCGCCATTCATGGTGCTTATCATCCGGTCATACGCGCCGACCCCCTGGAAATGGGCATCAAGGGCAATGCCTTTCCATTCCAGATTGAATCCGAAACCGTAGTTAATACGCGGAGAGGCGTTGTCGGACAGGTATGTGGCGTCATTGCCGTCAATCTTCCCGTCCGGGCCTTCGGAATAGTTTGCGCCGCGGATGTCTTTGAACAGGAGAGTGCCCAGGATCGGCTTGCGTCCGTCGACCGTATAGCCTTCGGGCAGTGCATCCAGCTGCTCCTGCGTCCGGACCATCCCGTCGCAGATGTATCCCGACAGACGGGAATTGGGTTTGCCTATCTGGCTTCGCCAGGCTTCCAGCCCCTCCGGCTCGTCCAGAATCACCCACTTGTCAATCGCATACCCCATGTTTGCATACGCCGTATAACGGAGGTCTTTGTAGGTGTCCGACCATTTCAGCGACCAGTCCACGCCTTTCCAGTCCTGCTCGGCGTAATTCTCGTCGCTCAGGCTGGCGCCGTAGGTGCCCGGAATGACACGGTTTCGTGCGCGGAGAATGTGATTCTTGTTCCGGTAGAAATAGTCAAATTCACCGCTCAGGCGGTTGTTCAGGAAGCCGTATTCGAGACCGGCGTCGTAGACTTCCACCTTGGCCCAGCTGATAAACGGGTTGGGCGTATTGCCGATAGCCAGACCCGTATTCAGATTGTCGCCAAAGATATATCCGCTGCCGTTGCGGTAATATTCACGCCACTGGAAGGCGGAGATGCCGTCGCCGTTCCAGTTGTTGTCGTCGCCGGTAGAGCCATAATTCGCTCTGATTTTCAGATTACTCAGCCAGGAGATGTCCTTCATGAAGTTTTCTTCCGAAAGGCGCCATGCCGCTGAAGCGGACGGGAAAAAGCCCCATCTTTCTCCGGGAGCGAACTTGTAATTGCCGTCGTAACGGAACGAAAATTCGGCAATATACTTGTCCGCGAAGGAATAATTCGCACGACCGACCCACGACTGGCGTGCCGATTCATATTCACTGCCGCTGAAATATCGCCGCTGCGTATCGCTGGACGTATTGAATATCTGGTCAATGGCAGTTGTCATCAGTTCGTCAGCCTGTCCGCTCAACGATTTCCCGCCTGTAGTCGACTGTTCATAGACGGCCATCGCCGACACGGCATGTTTCCCGAACGTTTTGTCGTAATTGAGAAACCAGTTGAGTTGATAGGAATGTTCCAGTGTGACGTTTTCCCGTATCCCTTCGTAACTGGCGCTCAGGTTATGCGTTACCATATCGTCAAAATCAATCGGGCCGGGCACGAAAATATTGGTCGGCGAACCGATCTTGAAGCGGTATCCCTTGTTATGGGTGATAAATGCCTTGTGATTCCGGTCATATCCGTAATATTGTCCCAATACGCTGGTTCGCAATCCGCTCACATATTGTCCCAAATCCAGATCCAGACGTATCTGTCCGTCCAGATGTCTTCGGGTGACATGCTGATACCGGTTGCCAATCACCATCTCAACCGGATTCCATGAACCGGATGTAATGGGATTTTTCGATGTATCTGTCGTAGGCTGATTGTTTTCATCCAGGTAGAACGGATAGTAACGGGTCCAGTTAAAGGTCGTCCGGTAAAAATCAGGAACGTTGAAATTGTCTATGTCGTCATACGGCCAGTAAAACCGGTGAAAATCCTGCTGGTAGCCGCTCAGGTTAAAGTTGACTTTAAACCGTTCGGTAATTTTGGCCGTAATGTCCGAACGAAAATTATACCGTTTGTAGTTGATGGTTTTGTAGCTTCCGTCTTCATCATGGTAGCCCAGCAGCATAAAATAGGTGATCCGGTCGTTTCCGCCGTCTACACTGAGGTTGTGCTGTTGTACCGAAGGAGTTTGCCAGACATAATCATTGACATCGTAGTTTTTGTCGGCAAAATAGTCAAAGTGTTCCTGTCCGTATACCGGATCGCGTCCCAGCGTTTGCGCCACCCGATTTTCAAAAATCAACTGATCGGTAGCGGTAAAGTTTTGCAATGGTCTTGTCGGAGAAGAGGCGCTGTAAGAGCCTTTGTACTGGAAAGCCGGTTTCTGATCACGTCCGCTTCTTGTTTTTACCAGGACGACACCGTTACCTGCCTTCGATCCATATACTGCCGCGCTGGCTGCATCTTTGAGGAAACTGATACTTTCCACTTCATTCGGATCCAGTGCGTCAAAATACTGTTTCGATTTGATAACGTCGTTGATTACATATAAAGGCTCGGAGAAACTGCCCCGCATCCGGATACTGGATGTGGCGCCCGCAAAACCGGACGTCCCTGTCACCGTCACACCGGGTGCGCGCCCAGCCAGTGCATTCGATAAATTAGCCACCGGCATGTTGTTCAGGGTTTCCGCCTTTACGGATGTAATGGCGCCCGTCAGATTCACTTTTTTCTGTGTGCCGTAGCCGACAACTATAATTTCATCAAGCGCCTGATGGTCTTCTAACAGGGTGATCTTAAGAGGTTTGCCCCCCCCCCCGCTAATATGCTGATTTCCTGGGAGATATAACCAATAAATGAAACCTGCAAAATGGCATTGTCTGCCACTGTCAGGGCGAAATTCCCGTCCACGTCGGTGGC
>JAIRXI010000344.1 GCA_031268395.1 Tannerella sp.
GAAGCGGCCATGGCGCTTGCCGGCGTCTATTCCCGCCTCCTGGCCTATCCGTTCAATTACAAGGACGCCGCCGATTTTGATATTATGGCCGGGGATGTATGTACGAACTCGGGTGCGAATACGGCGGTACTTGCTCTTGCACAGGGACAGATCCTGCCGACTTCCGGCGGACTGGTCAGAGACATTTACAACAACTGCTATGCCGGCATCGGCTCGTGCAATTTCTTCCTCGACAATGTCGACCGCACGCCCGTCCCCGAAGCCACCCTGAACCGGTACAAAGGGGAAGTGCGTTTCCTTCGGGCGCTGTTCTATTTTATGCTTGCCGAACACTACGGCGGCGTGCCGCTGTACACCACTCCGGTCACGATCGACGAAGCCAAGGTGAAACAAAGCCCGAAAGCCGAAGTGTTGCAACAGGTACATGCCGACCTGGACTTCGCAATTGCCAATCTGCCCGATGCGGCCTACACCGACGGGCACGCGGTGAAAGGCTCGGCGCAGGGACAAAAAGCCCGCGTACTGCTTCACGAGGGGCGGTGGCAGGAGGCGGCCGAGGTCGCAAACCAGATTATTCAGGGCGGACGGTTCCGTCTTTTCGACAATTTTCGGACGCTGTTCCTGGCTTCGGGCCAGACGGACAACCCCGAGATCCTGTTTTCGACCCGCTACCTGAGTCCCGATATCAACGCCAACATCGACGTCCGCTGGGCGTGGCAAGGGGCGGTCAATCCGAGACAGGAACTGGTCGACGCCTACGAATGTGCCGACGGTCTGTCCATCAGCGCCTCGCCGCTGTACGATCCGTCGAACTGGCGGCTGAACCGCGACCCGCGCCTGCTGCTGACAATTAAGGGCTTTGACGACACGGCGATCAACTCCGCCGGACAGGAAATGCCGTTCAATTACCACGCCATTTCGGGCACGGGTTATGAACCCGTCAAGTACTGCAACTGGGACATGCTGCCGATCGATTACAGCACCATCAGCGAGCAGGACTGGATTCTGATCCGCTATGCCGATGTGCTGCTGATGTACGCCGAGGCACGCAATGAGGTAAGTGGCCCCGACGCAAGCGTCTATTCGGCCGTCAACCAGGTGCGGGCGAGGGCAGACATGCCTTCCCTGCCGGAAGGTCTGACGCAGGACGCAATGCGGGAACGCATCCGGAACGAGCGGCGGGTGGAACTGGCGCTCGAAGGCATCCGCTGGAGCGACGTCCTGCGCTGGCGCACGGCCGAGACGTACATCCCGACACTGGTCGATCCGGGTGGCACGCGGCGTGCCTTCGATCCGTCGAAGCACTACCTGCTGCCCTTCCCGCAGAGCGAGATTGACGTGAACGAAAACCTTGATCAGAACCCGGGGTACTGAGGGAATTGAAAATTGAAAATTGAGAATGGAGGATTAGTTTAATTCTCCATTCTTCATTATTTTGCACCGCGGTAGCGGCTGGGCGAGAGGCCGGTGATCTTCCTGAAGAGCCGGTAGAAGTAGGACAGATTGTCGAACGAGAGGCCATGAGCAATATCCTTGATGGATTTGTCACCGGTGATCAGCATGAGTTGCGCCTTTTCGATCTTCTTCCGGTTGATGTACTGCAAGGGCGGACAATGCACCTCCTTTTTAAACAGCCGGATAAAATGGTCGTTGGTGATGTAGCAGAGCGCCGACAGTTCATTTATATGAATATTGCGATGGATATTTTCCCGGATATAACGGAGTACCCTGACGATACGCTTGTCCGTAATTTCCCGCTTGGGCGAGGCCCTGTCCAGAAAACGCGAAAACAGTTGCAGCAGGATACCCTTCGTCTCCACCACCGACTTAAACGAAAACTGTTCGTTGCGCGCGATGTTCTGCATCAGCGTCGGCATGTTGTCGTAGCTGTCCGGGTCGGAGCGTTTCAGTTCCCTGTCCGGATTGATTGCCAGCAGCCGTTTCACCAGTTGTTCGTCCATTCCGTTCGCTTCCACCTCGAACGGAAAATTCCACCGGTCGAAAATATTGTGTTCATCGTAGACATGGATGTAATAGAGCGTAAAAAAGTCGCTGTTCTCGTAACTGTGGGGCACAAACGAAGGAATCAGGTAGAGACGGCCGGGTCGAATGGCATGCACGCCGTCAGGCATCACGACGTTGGCCGAGCCGCTTTCGACCATATACAGCCGTGCAAAAGGGCTGTTGACCCCTTTCCAGTTCCAGTCGCCGTCATGTTCCTTCCGGGCCACGTTCAGCAATATCAGATTCAGCGCTTCCTTCCTGTTCATTGTTCTTTTGCTCCCTTATTGTGATTACAGCCAGCAATCATTTAATTCATACGTTAGTGCTGCAAAAGTAGCATTTTCCGGTTAAAAACGAAGCGGCGGAACTTCTTATTCTTTGGAACCGGGGACAGGGAGGTAATGAGATAATCCCGGAAACATGCTTACTTTTCCTGAAAGAACGCTTACTCCTGACTTTAAAAGAAGTTTATGAGCATAGCGGTTTATGGCAGGTGGAACGGGCTTTCCGAATAGCCAAAGGTACGTTGGAAGTGCGTCCGATGTTTCACTTTACACCCAAACGATTAGACGCTTCTCGTGTCGCGTCCGCAAGCCGGAAAATCCCCGATTTTCCACAGGAAGATACCTAATTTCCCTATGAAGATTCCCAATCTTCCATAGGGAAATTTGCCCCTTGCAATCTGTTTTTGTCCTTAAAATGAGCGTTTTAAAAAAATAGATGCTTCTCCTGTCGTGTCCGGAAGAGTAGAGACGGGGCGCGCCCCGTCTCTACGTCCCTGTTATTCCAATATGTCCGGAAGAGAAGACTGCCTGCCGGTCACAAACGGAATATCTGCCTGTCAACCCGTCCCGGGCCATCGTGCATTACGGGCCGTTTTTTACCGGCAGGGCCTCTTCCGGACACGACTTAGGAAGTGTCTAATGGATATTTTGGGTTTATAAGGAACTGGAACGGATTTTACGGTTAAAAGAGATCTGTACTGAATATCAAAACATTACGTTTTTGTTCTTATTACTTGTTCTTTTCCATCTCTATGGGAAATCAAAGGTAAGGATTATTTTAATACGTCCTGCAAATTAGAACGTTAAACATTCTTGAATATGTATAAAGAATAATACAGCGGATACAATGGATAGAATTTCTCATTGAATTGTGTACATGCATAAAATTTCTCTCATTGAATTGTGCACAGGAATGATATATAGAATTTATGTAAGGGGTTCAGGATTTCTCTCATTGATTTCGCCCTGGACAAACATTTTCCATTTTTATGATTCATTCA
>JAIRXI010000188.1 GCA_031268395.1 Tannerella sp.
GTCATTCCCTTAAATTACGGATATTCTTTTGAAAATGAAATCCTGACATTTTATTTTCACAGCGCCGGCGAAGGGAAAAAGATGGAAATAATAAAGCAAAACAACCGCGCCTGCATCGAAATTGATTGCGACGGCGCGTTAATTGAAGGCAAAAAACCGTGTAACTACGGTTATGCGTTTAAGAGTATCATTGCTGTCGGCAAGATAATGCTGTTGAACACGGTAGATGAAAAAGAAGAGGGATTGAATCAAATCATGAAACATCAGACAGGGAAAAGCGAAAAGTATCATTTTGATGAAAAAATGCTGGAGCGGGTAACCGTATATAAAATGACGGTGGAAGAATTTACGGGAAAAAGAAAAGAGTTACCCGCGCCTCAATAACCTTTCATATACTGGTGGACACTGCATTTGGATAGAAAAAGACAATTCTTTCAAAAATTCCATTGTCACCATTTATCAGACCTTCGACGGGCGGGAACTCTTAGAGGAAAAGGCAGCTATGCAGCTCTATCTCACTACGAAAAGTCGCCCATTCTCAGATGGCTGCAAGCGCATAGCAACATTTCTTTTCCTGTGATTTTTGCAACAAAACGACATTCTTTACCGCCCCGGACGCGATCGCCAGACAGGATGGCGAGTTCGGCGTTTTACGTTTATCCGGTTATCATAAATCTGTGAAATATAAAACGCTGACAGGATTTTATGTCGGTATTTTTTCATATATTTGCGAATCATTCAAAGAGTAGATTATGATAAACCGTGAACTTGTCCACCCGAAAAGTATTGTGGTCGTCGGCGGCTCCAGCAAGACGTCCAAACCGGGAGGAAATTGTGTGCGAAACCTGATAGACGGAGCATTTCAGGGAGATTTGTATGTGGTGAATGCAAGAGAAACAGAGGTGCAGGGTTTAAAATCCTACCCTCACGTGTCGGATATTCCCCCGACCGAAATGGCCATCATTTCCATTCCGGCAGCCTCCTGCCTGGAGGCCGTGACGGTTTTGGCGCGGGAAAAGGGAGTAAAGGCGTTTATCATCTATACGGCTGGCTTCGGCGAGGAAACCGAGGCAGGCGGGATACTGGAAAAACAGATGGTGGAAGTGATCACAAATGCCGGCGCCTGCCTGATCGGGCCAAACTGTATTGGTTTGCTGAATCGCTATCATCACAGTTTGTTTACACTTCCAATTCCGGAAATGGATTCGTTCGGAGTCGACATGATTTCCAGTTCGGGAGGAATAGCCATTTTTATCATGGAGTCGTCTATCCGGATGGGCCTGCGTTTTAATTCCGTATGGTCGGTCGGGAACAGTGCGCAAATTTCTGTGGAGGATGTTCTTGAATATATGGATGAACATTTTGATCCCGAAACGGACTCGAAAATCAAACTGCTTTATATCGAAAGTATTAAAAACCCGGACAAACTGCTGGAGCATACGGCGTCGCTTATTCGTAAGGGGTGCAGGATTGCAGCGATTAAGTCGGGGACATCCGAATCGGGCCGGCGGGCAGCCTCGTCCCACACCGGCGCGATGGCCAATCCTGACCTGGCCGTGGAGGCGCTTTTCCGCAAAGCCGGTGTGGTACGCTGTTTCAGTCGGGAAGAATTGGCTACGGTGGGCGCAGTCTTTACATTGAAGGCACTGAAAGGGCATAATCTGGCGATTGTGACACATGCCGGCGGACCGGCGGTGATGCTGGCAGACGCCCTGTCGAAAGGAGGTACGGAGATTCCCGGTTTGTCGGGAACACCGGAGGTGGATGATTTGAAAAGGGAGTTGCTCCCCGGCTCGTCCGTCAGCAACCCGATAGACATCCTCGGAACCGGCCGCCCCGAACATTTGGCAGCGGCTATTGACTTCTGTGAAAGGAACGACCGTTTCGACGGTATCGCCGTCATCTTCGGAAGTCCCGGACTGATGCGAGTATATGAAGCGTACGAAATACTGGATCGGAAAATGAGAACCTGTATGAAGCCGATTTTTCCCGTGCTGCCTTCCGTAAGTACGGCGTGGGATGAGACCGATTTCTTCGTTAAAAAAGGGCATGTCAACTTCAGCGACGAAGTAGGTCTGGCCGAAGCGCTTACTAAAATTCTGAAAACGCCGCGTCCCCTGGCGAACAGTCTCGAATTGAAAGGAGTGGATATTCCGCTGATTCGCCGGATCATTGACCGGATTCCTGAATCGGGTTACATTTCGCCCAAATCCGTGCAGGAGCTTTTCAGAGCGACCGGCATTTCGATGGTGGAAGAACGGGTCTCCGATGAATGGGCGAATATTTGCCAGTTTGCAGACAGGGTACATTATCCGGTAGTAGCCAAAGTGTCGGGGCCGGTGCATAAATCCGATGTCGGTGGAGTTGTGTTGAATATCCGTTCGGAGAAACATCTGAAAATCGAGTTTGAGCGGCTGATGAATTTGCCGGAAGCGAAAGCCGTAATGATTCAGCCGATGCTGAGAGGGACGGAGTTGTTTGCCGGCGCAAAGTATGAAGAGAGGTTCGGTCACATTGTTCTTTGCGGACTGGGAGGTATTTTTGTGGAAATATTCGGGGATGTTGCGTCCGGTCTTGCGCCGCTGGCTACGGAAGAAGCATTGTCCATGATTCGCTCCCTGCGCGGATATAAAGTTTTCAAAGGCGCCCGCGGACAGAAGGGGATTGATGAATACGCCTTTGCTAAAATTGTAGTACAGCTTTCTGCTTTACTTCGTTTTGCTACGGAAATCAAGGAATTGGATATAAATCCTTTGCTGGCGACGGAAAACGGAATCATCGCCGTCGACGCCCGGATCAGAATTGAAAAATAACAGGTGGCGCCGTCTGGCGGAAGAAAATAAAAAAACCGGTGGAGATCCACCGGTTTTTTTGTTGAATAATAAGAATAGTCAATCCATTGATCATTCGTTTGTATTCATGATAACCACACGGTTCCATGCATTTTCCTCGTACGGTTGAATTTCATCGCCCTTCCATTCGATGGAAATGTTGTTGGAAGAGATACCATACTTGTCGACCAGTTGTTTGGCAACCGCTCTTGCACGTCTTTCGGAAATACCCTTGTTGTAATCGGGGTTACCGGTCTTCTTGTCTGCATAACCGACCAGTTTGATGGCAGCGCCGCGTTTCTTGGCAAATTCAGCCGTGTTGAAGATGTTACCTTCCTGATTCCTGTCGATCTTCGCACTGTTCAAACGGAAAAATACGGTATTGTTCATGTATTCCTTAGTTCCCTGAACAGGTGCGGGAACGGGCGGACATTCAGGACAATATTCCGGACGTTTTTCCAGGTCGGAATTGCGGGCACGCAGCGCGTTGATCTGCGAGTTCAAATCGTTCAACAGTGCATAGTCCATGGGTTCAAGCACCTCAAACTCTTTTCTGCCCAGATTGAAGTTCAAACCCAGCATGGCTTCAAACGGACGGTCGTATTCGTGCCTGTCGGTATAGGTGCGATTCCAGTGATCGCCAACCAGCACATACTGACCTTCCAGAAACAGGTCTACCCGTTTGCTCAGGCGGAACAACAGTTGAGCGCCACCATTAGCCGTAAGAGATTCGGAACGGGAATAACTGATGTTGTTCTCGCTCATACCGGCTCTCACGCCATAGCCAAGCCCTACGAACGGAATAAAGTGAAACACTTTTGCTTCCTTGTAGGGCGCCCAGAAGTTGGTGATATCCCACATGATGTCGGCATGAGGATTGATCCACTTAAACTCCTGCTGGCTGTTGTCGCTAAAATTGTTCATCAATCCTCCATTTACCTGCAAACGGAATGCCAGATACGGATTATACCATTTTCCGAGTGAAATAGCGCCATGAGGAGCAATGCGATCGCCAAAATTTGCATTTCCATTCAAATCTCCCAGCAACACATTTCCACCACCTGCGATCGAAATGAAAATATTGTCAGAAGCTTTGTTCTTTTTAAAATTGGTCTTTGAACCGTTTTCCGTACTGAAACCAATCTGAGGTTGATATTCTTGCGCAGACATAGTCAGTACAGCACCACATAAAATGGTCAAAAGTAATACTGTAGCTTTCATAATTTATCAATTTTTATTAAACATCCGCTAATTAATAATTTTTCTTCGTGGGACATATATTACAATCTCACAAATTCGCAACAAAGATACATCTTTTTTTTCTGCCTGACAAATAAAAGATACATTTTGATGTGAAAAACTTCCGTTTTTTTGTATCGTATTATGTATAAATATTTTATCCTTCATTTCTATTTGATGGACTATACTGCAAATCAGATTAATGTCAGCGATTCGCAATCAATTTCATCAGATATTGTCCGTATGGATTTTTGAGCATGGGGGAGGCATTTTTCTGCAATTGGGCGGTATCAATCCATCCTTTTCCGTACGAAATTTCTTCCAGACAGGCAATTTTTAACCCTTGCCGACGCTCAATGACCTCAACAAAAGTAGAGGCTTCCGAGAGGGATGCATGCGTTCCCGTGTCCAGCCAGGCGAATCCACGCCCCAGCAATTGCATTTTCAGTTCCCCGGTCTCCAGAAATGCCTGATTGACAGAAGTGATTTCCAACTCCCCGCGTGCTGATGGCGTGATTTTTCGTGCTGTGTCAACGACCTTGTTAGGATAAAAATAAAGTCCGACAACGGCATAATTCGATTTCGGATGTTCCGGTTTTTCTTCTACGCTCAACACATTGCCCTGTTCGTCGAATGCGGCAACGCCATAACGTTCAGGGTCGTTTACGTAATAGCCGAAGATGGTTGCCTTCTGTTCCCGTTCGGCGTTGACAACAGCCTCCTGCAACATGCCGGTGAAACCTTGCCCATAGAAGATATTGTCTCCCAGAACCAAACAAACACTGTCGCTTCCAATGAAATCCGCTCCGATAAGAAACGCCTGTGCAAGGCCTTCCGGCGCAGGTTGCTCCGCATAGTCGAACCGAACGCCCAAATCCGAACCGGATCCCAGCAAACGCTGAAATCCGGGTAAATCCTGCGGAGTCGAAATAATCAGAATTTCACGGATATCCGCCAGCATCAATACGGATATCGGATAGTAAATCATCGGTTTGTCATAAATGGGAATCAACTGCTTGGAAATTCCTTTTGTGATGGGATACAGACGGGTGCCGGCTCCTCCGGCCAGGACAATGCCTTTCATAACGTTATCTTCTTATTCGGATTTGTATTGCGTTGGGGACAGGTTGTTCACTCACGAAAACAAAGTAGCCGCCACCACCGGCGCCACTTAATTTCCATCCATACACGTCCGGCTTGTATTTTTCCAGGACACGTAAAATTTCCGGAGTAACCATATTCGGAAACATGGCTATCTGCGCATCAAAACTGGCTGAAAACGACTTGCCCCACGCTGCCGCATCCTTTGAAAGAAGCGCTCGCCAGCAGTCATCGGTTGCTTTACTCAGCCGGGCAACGCCGTCCGGGGTGACCTTCGTATCGGCCAGCACGTCGTACGTGGCGAGCCGCGGGAACAGCGGAATCAGCCAAATCCGTTCTTCCATCCATTTCAACAATTCCGGATCGCCGACCGACTCAATGGTCTCAGGCCAGTAATCACCCCGGTAATACAACCGGTTCAGACCTGGATATACAATTCCCAGCGAATCCTGCGAACCGCTCACGTATTCTGTGCCCGGCGGATTTTCAAAACAAAACAGGGTCTTTGCCAGTTTTTCCCTGTCGCCTTCCGGAATATCCGTGTGCCACAGTTCAATGGCTTTCTTGCGTGAACTGGTGGACATGCCGCTGCGGTCGTTGAACTCGTATTCCGGCTCAATGCTGACTGTCAGGACGGCGCCCGGATGATGTTTGCTGACAAACGGCTGATCAAGCCATCCGCCGGCCAAGTCGATCCGGTAGGGAATCCGGCATTCCTCGCGCAGGGCTGTCGTGGAACGCACCGGCAAGGCGCCGTGTGGAATACGTTTGCTCACAAGGTATTCAATGTTCTGTTCCCTGCAAAGTTGTTCCTTTATCGGACTGTGACCGTCGCCGTTCACAAAAAAAATATCCGGCTGGAGAGCCTTGATTTCTTCCAGAAAATCAATCACGCCGCTACCCCTGTTAATCCAGGCGTCTTTTACCGCCCGGAGTGCCTTTACCATATAGAGCCGTTCCGCATCCGTATTAATCGGTTTGCGGGCCTTCAATTCACAGATGGTCTTATCGGAACCGATACCCACGTACAGTTCGCCATGGCTTGCAGCTTCCTCAAAAAACGCGACATGGCCGCTGTGCAACATGTCGTAACATCCACTGACAAAAACTTTTTTCATTTTATTCCGACTGCGTTTCAATCATTCATTTGGGGGGCAAATGTATTAAAAATATCTATATTTTGCCCCCATCTACCTCCCATTTCAAATATAATTTATACTTTTAGACGCTCAAAAAAGCATTATTAATAAATATTAATAGTTGAATGAATGAAAACAAGCATTGAAGAACGTTGGGGAACACATCCTGATGATGTGAAACAGTATGATACCCAACAATTGAGAAAGGAATTTTTGATAGAGAAATTCTTTGAAGCGGACAGCGTGTTGATGACCTATACGCATAATGACCGCCTGATTGTCGGCGGAATCTGTCCGGTGAACGAAAAAATCAAACTGGAACCTGTGGAATTAATCCGTTCGGAATATTTTTGCGAACGGCGCGAGGCGGGCGTGATTTGTATCGAAGGCGAAGGCAGCGTGACGGTAGACGGTACGGAATATGAACTGGCTTTCAAGGATGCAGTCTACATCGGACGCGGTGCGAAAAACGTTTATTTCTCAAGCAGGGATGCCACCCGTCCGGCCAAATTTTATTTTGCCTCGTCGCCGGCGCATACGGCTTATCCCACAACGCAAATCACCGGCGAAATGCGGCGCATGCGCAATTTGGGAGCGCCGGAAACCTCGAACGAACGTATTTTAAACCAGCTTATTCTGAATGAAATCGTGCCTTGCTGTCAGTTGCAGATGGGTCTGACGGAACTTCAGACGGGCAGTGTCTGGAATACGATGCCGCCGCATACCCATTCGCGCCGGATGGAAGCGTATTTCTATTTCAAGGTGCCCGAACAGCAGGCGGTATGTCATTTCATGGGGCAACCGCAGGAAACGCGCCATATCTTCCTGCACAACGAGCAGGGAGTTATTTCGCCCTCGTGGTCGATTCATTCGGCTGCCGGAACGAGCAATTACAGTTTTATCTGGGCGATGTGCGGCGAGAACCTGGCGTATGATGATATGGATACCTTCACAGCCGACAAATTACAGTAAAACAAGTATGAAAAAGACCGTTTTTCTGGTATGTACGGTCGCCATTCTGACTGCATGTATGCAGGAAAAGGCACTTCGTGTCACGGTTGAGAATCCAAGTAATTTCGACCGTTTGACGGAAATGGTGGAACTCCCGCTAAGCATGTTGAATGCGAAAATCGCGTTGAGCGAGGGGCAGGTGTATGTGCTTCGGAACGACCGCCGGGAAGTCATTCCCACGCAAGTCACCTGCGAAGAGAAACTCATCTTTCAGGCCGGCGCAAAGGCGAAGAAAACCGCGGTATACACGCTCTCGGCCGGCGCTTCGCAGACGTTTGTTCCGAAAACATACGGTCGTTTTATTTCCGAACGCAAAGACGATTTTGCATGGGAAAACGACCGTGTGGCATTCCGGATATACGGCGCTGCGCTGGTTGATGTCGACGGTCCGAGCAACGGCCTCGACTTGTGGTACAAGCGTACCGACAAATTGATTATTGACAAATGGTATGGGGACGATCTGGCCGGAGTGCGATCCTATCACGAAGACCACGGCGAAGGGATGGACGATTATAAGGTAGGGCGTACACTGGGCGGCGGAATGATGGCGCCTTATGTCGGCAACCGGTTGTGGCTGAACGAAAACTTTGTCGGACAGGAACCTCTTGAAAACGGCCCGTTGCGTACCACTTTCCGCCTGACCTACAAGGCTGTTGAGGTGAATGGAAAGACCTTCGGTGAAAGCCGGGTGTTCTCGCTGGACGCCGGCTCGCAACTGACGAAAGTCACGCAGGTATATGCTACGAAGGACGCCATCCCCGTGGCGGCAGGCATTGTCAAACGGGACGGCGATGATGCGATTTTCAAGGATGTTACCGGTGCGATGGCTTCGCTTGTCTACGCCGAGCCGGAAAGCGAAACGGCGGGAAAAGTCTATGTAGGGATGATATTCCCGTCCGGGCTGGAAAAGACACTGGTGGATACATATACATTGACACATGCCATCACGGGACGGGAAGAAACCCATTCCCACATACTGGGCGTGACGACCTGTCAGCCGGATATGCCCGTGACGTATTACACCGGATTCGGATGGAGTAAATCCGGGTTCCCGACGGTGGATGACTTTAAAAGTTATATGGCGCATTTTGTAGCAGGCCTGCAGGAACCGCTTATCATAAAAATCGGAAGATGAAAAAAGTTATTACATTCGGAGAAATCATGTTGCGGCTGGCAACGCCCGGATATTTGCGGTTTATCCAGTCAAACAGTCTGAATGCCACATTCGGCGGAGGCGAAGCCAATGTCGCCGTTTCGCTGGCCAATTACGGCATGCCGACGGAATTTGTGACCCGTCTGCCTCAAAACGATATTGCCGGATGGTGCCTCTCCGAATTGCGCAAATATAATGTAGGAACAAGCCGTATCATCCGCGGGGGCGATCGCGTGGGCATCTATTTCCTCGAAACGGGGGCCGTTGCCCGCGCGTCGAAGGTGGTGTATGACCGGGCCAACTCCTCGATTACCGGGATTCGTCCGGGAATGGTGGACTGGGACGAAGTCTTCCGTGACGCTCAGTGGTTTCACTGGACGGGCATCACGCCTGCGCTTTCGCAGGGTGCGGCGGATGCGTGTCTGGAAGCTGTCAGAGCAGCGAATCGACTGGGCATTACGGTGTCGTCCGACCTGAACTATCGCAAAAACCTGTGGAAATACGGCAAGACGGCATCCGAGGTCATGCCGGCGCTGGTGGAAGGCTGTGACGTGATTCTGGGCAACGAGGAAGATGCAGAAAAGGTGTTCGGCATCAAGCCGGAAGGATTTGATGCTGCACACACGGGAGGCGAAATCAATGCTGCCGGATTCGAATCGGTATGCCTGCAACTGAAGGAGCGTTTCCCTCGGGCCGGGAAAGTCGTCATCACCCTTCGCGGTTCCATCAATGCGAACCATAATACGTGGGGAGGCGTCCTCCATGCCGACAGGATGTACCAGTCTCGAAGCTACGACATTACGCATATCGTCGACCGCGTCGGCGGAGGCGATTCCTTCATGGGGGGACTGATCTTCGGCCTGCTGACGTACCCGTCGGATCCACAGCGGGCACTGGATTTTGCCGTTGCCACTTCCTGCCTGAAACATACGATTTACGGGGATTTCAATGCCGTATCGGTCGCTGAAGTGGAGCAGTTGCTCGGGGGCGACGGTTCAGGACGGGTATCCCGATAAAGATATGCAGTCAAAACAGTTAATGAATACCGGATCTCAGGCCTCTGCCCGTTCGTACAATATGCGTATGGCCGGGCGGGAACTTGACATCCGACAACCATTTTTATAAATCAAAATACAGACAGTAAACTTATGGAAAATTTATTTTCACTGAAAGGGAAAATTGCGCTGGTAACCGGCGCATCCTACGGTATCGGGTTCGCGATCGCTTCGGCGTATGCCAAAGCCGGTGCAGCCATTGTGTTCAACGAGATCAACCGGGAACTGCTCGACAGGGGCCTGGCCGCGTACCGCGAGGCCGGCATTGCGGCGCGCGGTTACGTGTGTGACGTGACCGACGAAGAACAGGTCAGCGGCATGGTCGCTCAAATCGGGCAGGACGCCGGCACGGTCGACATCCTGGTGAACAATGCCGGCATCATCCGTCGCATTCCCATGCACGAGATGAGCGCGGCTGAATTTCGCAAGGTCATTGACATCGACCTGAACGGGCCATTTATCGTATCCAAGGCCGTCATTCCGGGAATGATGAAAAAGGGAGGCGGAAAAATCATCAACATCTGTTCGATGATGAGCGAACTGGGGCGCGAAACCGTCTCGGCCTACGCGGCAGCCAAAGGCGGCCTGAAGATGCTGACCCGCAACATCGCCTCCGAGTACGGCGAATACAATATCCAGTGTAACGGCATCGGGCCGGGCTATATCGCCACACCGCAGACGGCGCCGTTGCGCGAGATGCAGCCCGACGGGTCCCGGCATCCGTTCGACCGGTTCATCATCGCCAAGACGCCGGCCGCGCGCTGGGGAACGACTGGCGACCTCGAAGGCCCGGCCCTC
Source organism: Tannerella sp. (assembly GCA_031268395.1). Taxonomy (GTDB): domain Bacteria; phylum Bacteroidota; class Bacteroidia; order Bacteroidales; family Tannerellaceae; genus Tannerella. The sequence continues at coordinate 10,328 of JAIRXI010000188.1, forward strand.
TTTCTGGCCTCCGCGGCCTCCGATTTCGTGAACGGCCATATCCTTTATGTCGACGGTGGCATCCTTGCCTACATCGGCAAGCAACCGTAAGATTTATCTTTACATATATAATACAGTTTGATCATGAACAGACAAAAGGAAGGAATGACGAATTTCCGTTGGGTGATATGCGCGATGCTCTTCTTCGCGACAACGGTCAACTATCTGGACAGGCAGGTACTGTCGCTCACATGGGACGAGTTTATCAAGCCCGAATTTCACTGGGACGAGTCGCACTACGGCACCATTACCTCCGTCTTTTCCATCGTGTATGCCATCTGCATGCTCTTTGCAGGGCGGTTTGTCGAATGGATGGGGACGCGCAGGGGTTTTCTCTGGGCCATTGGCGTGTGGAGTGTCGGCGCGTGTCTGCACGCGATATGCGGCGCCGTAACCGAAATGAGCGTCGGGCTGCACAGCGCCGCCGAACTGGCTGGAGCTACCGGCGATGTGGCCGTGATGGTTGCCTCCGTCAGCATGTACTGTTTTCTGGTGGCGCGCTGCATCCTTGCCCTCGGCGAGGCGGGAAACTTCCCCGCAGCCATCAAGGCTACGGCCGAATATTTCCCCAAGAAGGACCGTGCCTATGCCACCTCCATTTTCAATGCGGGAGCCTCGATAGGCGCCCTGTTTGCTCCGCTGTCCATTCCGCCTCTTGCCAAATGCTTCGGATGGGAAATGGCGTTCATCATTATTGGCGTACTTGGTTTCGTCTGGATGGGCTTCTGGGTCTTCCTGTACGACAGCCCCGCGCAGAGCCGGCGTGTCGGCGCGGCGGAACTGGAATATATTGAGCAGGACAGACAGGAAGAACAGACGGTGAAGACGGCCGGACGGCAGAATGAAGAACAGGAGAAGAAGCTGCCTTTCCTCAAGTGTTTCACCTATAAACAAACCTGGTCTTTTGCCGTGGGCAAGTTCATGACCGACGGCGTGTGGTGGTTTTTCCTCTTCTGGACGCCCTCGTACCTGAGTACGCAGTTCGGCGTCAAAACCTCCGAAGGACTGGGCATGGCGCTCATATTTACGCTGTATGCCATTGTGACGGTCCTGTCCATCTTCGGCGGAAAGTTGCCGACCCTCTTCATCAACCGCAGCGGTCAGAATCCCTACGCCGCGCGCATGAAAGCCATGCTGATATTCGCCTTCTTCCCGCTCTTTGTCCTGCTGGCGCAGCCGCTGGGGATGCACTTTGCGCACCTCGGACGGAATGCGGCATGGATTCCGGTGATACTCATATCCATTGGCTGTGCCGCACACCAGGCGTGGAGCGCCAACCTCTTCTCGACCGTCGGCGACATGTTCCCCAGGGGAGCCATTGCAACAGTGACGGGCATTGGCGGTATGGCGGGCGGCCTTGGCTCCATGATCCTCCAGAAAAGCGCGGGCAACCTGTTCGTATACGCCGGAGATACCGGAATGACATTCCTGGGCTTCGAAGGCAAACCCGCCGGCTATTTCATTATTTTCATCATCTGCGCTGTCGCCTATCTGATCGGGTGGGTGGTGATGAAGTCGCTGGTACCGGAATACAAACTGATTAAAGATACAGAGTAAATAAGGAACCGGCAGGCGAATGAGCCGACATGGTGGCCCGTTCGCCCGGTGCCTTATTTTAAAGCAAAAGTAAAACATCAAATAAAGACAATATGATTAAGAACATTAATGTTATGAATCAATCCTTCCTGTTCCGCACGCCTCTTTCCCGTCGGAGCTTCATTTGCCGGGCGGCCGCGGGGGCGGCGTTACTGACCCTGCCTTCGGCCGGCACGTTGCAGGCCGCGCCGGCCATATCCCGTCCGGCGACGCCGGAAGACGACTCCCCGGCGCCGCTCGACAGGGATACACTCCGTCGCTGGAGTGCGCCGTTTCGCGGCTGGGAGTATCACCCCGATCCGGTCATTCCGGCAGACTACCCGATTCCCGGCGCGGAAGATTTCCACAGCTACGACGTCCCGTGCGTCTTCCAGCTGGAAGACAGGCCAGGCGTCTGGTACATGAGTTTCATCGGATTCAACCAGACCGGATACAATTCGTTCGTGGTGGAAAGCGACGACCTGATTCACTGGAAAAACCCGCAGCGGGCGATGGGTTTCGGCCCGGAAGGAGCGTTTGATCACGGCGGCTGCGTCATCGGCGCCTATCTGTATCGCGACTGGGACATCCGCGCGCCGCGAACGCTCCGGAAACTGGACGGCAAATACTGGACGCTCTACGGATGCTATCCGCGGCAGGGCGGCTACGAACTGAGACCGGGCTACGAAGGCGTGGCCACGAGCGACGACGGCATCCACTGGCAGCGGGCCGCGGACGAACCGATTCTTTCCGTCCATCAGAAAGACTGCGGAATGTGGGAGAAGGATTGCATCTATCAGCCCTGGCTGGTGGAGCACGGGGGGACATACTACAACTTTTACAATGCGGCGCAGGGGTCTGTGGAGCAGATGGGGCTTGCGCTTTCGAACGACCTGAAACACTGGGTGCGCTATCCGTTCAACCCGGTACTGCGCAACCGTCCGGGTGGCTATGACGAAACGTTCTGTTCCGACGGGAAAGTGTTCAGGGACGGCGACCACTGGACGATGTTCTACTTCGGTGTCGGACGGGGCGGGGCAAGTATCATGGCCGCCTTCTCCCGCGACCTGCTGCACTGGACGGCCGATCCGGATCCGCTCTATCCCTTCGGCGGCCATCCGGCGGGCCTCGACCGACAGTATGCACACAAGATTTCGCTCGTCTTCAACCCTTCGGACAGCACTTGGTACATGTACTATTGCGCCGTCGGCGACAAGGGACGTACCGTCGGACTGCTGAAAGGAAAACCCGAAGGCTACCCCGCCTGATTCAGGAACGCTGGAAATAAACGTCACACATTTATCAGAACGGTAAATGTGACGTTTATTTATGCCTTCTTCCCGTTCGCGGATTTCCGCACCAGCACCCTGTCTATCCTGGCTTTGTCCATCTTTATGATTTCGAAGTCAAAATCTTTCCAGGTAAGCTTGTCGCCCGTTTCCGGAACACATTCCAGAATTTCCAGAATCAGCCCGCTCAGGGTGTTGTAGTCGTATTCGGCATACAACTCTTCCAGATCAAAATATTCGAGGAAATTGTAAAATGAATACTGGCCGTCCACCAGCCAGCTGCCGTCCGTGCGCTTTATGATTTCCGGCTCCTCGTCCACGTCGAGCATCTGGCCGATCAGGGCTTCCATAATATCTCTCAGCGTCACAATACCCTGAATGCCGCCGAACTCGTCCGTCACCAGCCCGTATTTTACCCGCGCCTTCCTGAACTGTTCCAGCGCCTTGTACACGCTCTGGTTTTCGGGGACGAACTGCGGCGGCCGGAGCGCCTGCGACAGGGCGAAGTCCGGCGAATCGATCCGTCCGAACAGGTCTTTCAGATAAACCACCCCCACGATATTGTCGAACTTCCCCGAAGCAACCGGATAAATACTGAACGGATGCGCCCGCACCTTCTCACGCACGGTTTCCGGAGTATCCCTGATGTCCATCCAGGCGATGTCGCTTCGGTGTGTCATGATAGAGCCTGCGTCGCGGTCGCCCAGCGTGAAGACGCGCTCCACAATGTCCTGTTCCACCTCCTGCACTTCGCCGCCGTCAAAACCTTCCCGCACAACCGCCCTTATCTCCTCCTCCGTCACCCTGTTTTCTTCCGTCCCGCTCAACCCCAGCAGCGACATCACCAGATACGTGCTTTTGGACAGAATCCAGACAAAAGGAGACGCTACGGCTGACAGTACATTCATGGGCCGCGCCATCACGATAGCCGTTTTCTCGGCAAATCGCATACCGATGCGTTTCGGCACCAGTTCGCCGAGCACCAGCGTCAGGTAAGTCACCGTCACAACAATCACCAGCCGGGCTGCCGGCAGGGCATACGGCTGGCTCCAGGCCATGTTCTCCAGCAGGCCGGCAAGATCCCCCGCAAACGCCTCGCCCGAAAACAGACCCGTCAGGATCCCGATGAGCGTGATCCCTATCTGTATCGTGGAAAGGAACTTGTCCGGGTTGGCCGTCAGTTTCAATGCCGCCCGGGCCGGCTTTTTCCCTTTCTTCAGTTCAATTTCCAGCCGGGCCTTCCGCGACGAAACCAGTGCAATTTCCGTCATCGCAAGCAGCCCGTTCAGCAAAATCAATCCGGCAACAATCAATATCTCCATCTGAAAGCAATTCTATATTTTCCCGTCACAAAGATAATGAGTTTCCGAATTTTTCGTACATTTGCCCATCAAAAATAAAACGGTATATCAGAATGATTGAAAAAATCAAAACGTTGCTTCGGGAAATGGAAACCCTGGAGGCCGTCAGTGCGGAAGAACTGGAAACGCTGAGGATTAAGTATCTAAGCAGGAAGGGCGAAATCGCTTCGCTGATGAATGAATTTCGGGACGTCGCGGCCGGACAGAAGCGGGACGTCGGGATACTGCTGAACGAACTGAAAGAAAAAGCACAGGAGCGGATCAACGGCTTGAAGGAGCGTTTTGAACAGGCGCAGACGGGCAGTTGCCCGTGCGACCTGACGCGCACCGCCTGGCCGGCGCCTTCGGGCACACGCCATCCACTGTCGATTGTCCGGCAGGAAATCTGCGACATCTTCGGGCGTCTCGGATTCAGCATCGAGGAAGGACCGGAAATTGAAGACGACTGGCACGTCTTTTCGGCGCTTAATTTTGCCGAAGACCATCCGGCCCGCGACATGCAGGACACGTTCTTTATCCGGCACCGTCCCGACGTCGTGCTGCGCACCCACACCTCATCCGTGCAGACGCGTGTGATGGAACGCCGGCAGCCGCCCGTCCGCATCATCTGTCCGGGACGCGTCTACCGCAACGAAGCCATTTCCTACCGCGCACACTGTTTTTTTCATCAGGTAGAAGCCCTCTACGTTGACGGGGAAGTGTCGTTTGCCGACCTGAAGCAGGCGCTGCTGTTTTTCGCCAGGGAAATGTTCGGCGCACATACGGAAATCCGGCTGCGTCCTTCCTATTTCCCCTTCACCGAGCCGTCGGCCGAGATGGACATCTCCTGCATCCTGTGCGGAGGCAAGGGCTGCCCGTTCTGCAAACACACGGGCTGGGTAGAAATACTCGGCTGCGGAATGGTAGACCCGAACGTGCTCGACAATTGCGGCATCGACAGCCGGCGCTATTCCGGCTACGCACTGGGCATGGGGATCGAACGGATCACGAATCTGAAATATCGCGTAAAAGACCTGCGGATGTTTTCAGAAAACGACGTACGCTTCCTGAACCAGTTCGAAGCGGCGTATTGAAGATTCGAAAAAATCGAAAATCAGGGAGATCGTTTTGCGGAAAGAAGACAGATACGGGGGGGTGATCGAGTGGTTCGTCCGGAACATGCCGGCGGCCGCAACCGAGTTGCAGTATACGGATCCGTTCCAGTTGCTGATAGCCGTCATGCTGTCGGCACAGTGTACGGACAAGCGCGTCAACATGATCACGCCGGCGCTCTTCAAAGCCTTCCCTGTGCCCGAAGCGCTGGCGGCCGCCAGTCCGGAAGCCGTATACGAATATATCCGGAGCGTTTCCTATCCCAACAGCAAGGCCCGGCATCTGGTGGGCATGGCGCGGACGCTGCTGTCCGAATTTGACGGCAGGGTGCCGTCGGAGGTGGACGAACTGCAAAAACTGCCGGGCGTGGGACGCAAGACGGCAAACGTGATCGCGTCGGTGGTGTACAACAAGCCGGTCATGGCCGTGGATACGCACGTATTCCGCGTCTCCGGCCGCATCGGCCTGACCACGGACAGCAAAACGCCACTGGCTACCGAAAGGGAACTGGTCAGGCACATTCCCGAAGCCCTCCTTGTCCGGGCGCATCACTGGCTCATCCTCCACGGGCGATACGTCTGCCTGGCGCGCAACCCGAAATGCGGAACATGCGGACTCCAGCCCTGGTGCAAACACTTTGCCGGAAACGAAGATCGATGAACGAAGATCGAAGAACGATGAACGATGAACGATGAGCGATGAACGATGAACGATGAACGATGAACGATGAACGGGCTTCCGTGCTCAGCGGAGAAAGCGCTATATAACAGCCGTATGGCAACCCTTCGTTTCGGACAGACCACCTCATTTCCACCTCCTTTTTAATAACAAAACAACCTCAGTAGCCATGGCGATTCGCCAGAAGTCATGGCGATTCGTCAGAAGTCATGGCGATTCGCCGGAAGTCATGGCGATTCGTCAGAAGTCATGGCGATTCGCCGGAGGTCATGGCGATTCGCCGGAAGTCATGGCGATTCGCCAGAAATCATTGGGAATCGCCAGAAATCCTTGGGAATGGCCAGAAATCATTGGGAACGGCCAGAACTCATTGGGAATCTCCAGAAAACATTGGGAATGGCCAGAAATCATTGGGAATCTCCAGAAATCATTGGGAATCTCCAGAAAACATTGGGAATGGCCAGAAATCATTGGGAATGGCCAGAAATCATTGGGAATGGCCGGAAATCATTGGGAATAGAAACAATAAACGATGCCCCCGTTCATCGTTCATCGTTCATTGTTAAGCAGTTTGCCGGGGGGAGCGACAGGCTGAAAGGCGCCCGTTACAGTTACAGGTTGTGCCTGTCGAAAAATGTATTCAGGGTCATTCGCTGTTTTTCAAAAAAGGAAATCCGGTCTTTGTCCGCGCTGCAGGAAATGAGCGTGGATGTTCTTTTGAGCGCATGCATCCAGGTCTTCATCTGTTCGCATACCGACTTTTCGAGCGACGTTACCGCTCCCACACTGAAGGAACTTATCATGGAGATGCTCTCTATGTCGGAAGAGAGGTAATAGTAAGTCGTTTCGAAATTCAGGCTGGAGACGTAGATTTCTACCTTGTTCCCGTTCGGATAGGCGCCCTGAACAGCCAGTTTTTCCAGGCGGGTCAGGAAGTATTCAATTTCTTTTTTCATCAGCCGCATGTCCGCGTCCGACATCAGGTGGATGCTGTAAAAATAATTGATGTCGTTCAGCATGTAGGTCAGGAAGAGTTCATCCCAGATATAATACGTGTACTTGATGGCCATCACTTCCTGCAGGAATTGCGCATTCAGTTTTTTCTGGCGCTCGCTGAACGAGATTTCGGAGAAAAGCAGCGTACTGTAATTCTCCGTTTGATACATCCATTTCAGAATATACAGGTAGTAAAACGGCTCGTGAAAGACCGAAAAATGCAGCGGGATGATGGTGGTGGTATAGCCATATTCGGAATACGACAGACTCCCGGCCCTGCGAATGGAGGCAATGTAGTCTGCCGTCATCCGGTAGTCTATTTCTTCCTGTTCGACAAAATTTTCCACGTGAAGAAAAAAAAGATGGCTCCGGTAGGGCGACACCATACCGGCCACATGGTCCAGCGAAATATCCAGTTTCCGGCCAATGATGACCATCTCGGCAAACGAGAAGAACACTTCGCCGCGCAGCCGCCTGTATATGGCCTCTTTCTTTATCGACAGGAGATCGGCCAGTACGGAGGCTACATTCGTCTTGTCCGATATTTTTTCTTTGGCTATTTCGATGAATTTCTCATGAAGCTCTTTATCCATATTTATCATATATCCCGTGAATAAAAGTATTTTTATGTGACTTGTTCAATTTCAGCACGAAAATAAACAACTTATTTTGTATGTACTCCATATTGTTTCATAAAAAAAGCAACAAATAAACAACCGAAATTGTTTTCCGGAAGATTGTATTTCAGTATGGAAATATTGACATTTTACCCAATTCATGAGACTGTTGTAATGAAAAGACTTCTCCTGATCCTGCGGAGGAGCAGGCGGCATGTACCCTGTCCGGAGATCCTGTTCAAAAAAAATGGTCCGGCCTGACCGGCGACGAATGTGACGCCACTGTCAATTCGACCGGAAACGGTCAGACCGTGTAACTGCACGCACCCCGTTTTCCCCATTTTAGTGTCGATTATTTTATATCTTTGCGCCGGACCGGGTTTCCCGGGACAGATAAATCATTTGTATGGCAAACAATATTCGTTCGGTCTGTATCTACTGCGCGTCCGGCGCGGGCGTCCATCCGGCCTACGGGGAAGCGGCGGAAGAGACGGGCCGGCTGCTGGGGAAAAAAGGAATACGCGTGATCAATGGCGCCGGCTCCACAGGGCTGATGCGCAGGGTGTCCGACGCGGCGCTGCGCGAGGGGGGCTGCGTGACCGGCATCATACCCCGTTTCATGGTGCGGAACGGCTGGTGTGACGAACACCTGACGGAGGTGATTGAAGTCGACACGATGCACGAACGCAAACAGCGGATGGCCGCCCTGTCGGATGCCGTCATTGCCCTGCCGGGCGGATGCGGCACGCTGGAAGAGTTGCTCGAAATCATTACCTGGAAACAGCTGGGCCTCTATCGCCACCCGGTCGTGATCCTGAATACGAACCGCTACTACGACCCCCTGTTTGCGCTTTTCCGGCAGGCCGCCGACGAACGGTTTCTCCTTTCCACCGCCCTCTGGCATGAGTCCCGGACGCCGGAAGAAGCCGTGGAAATGATTTTTAAGGAGACCTGCTGAAATAAAACCGCCGGGATGCACGTTTGGGTGAATGATAAATGACAGGCGGGGCTTTTCCGGCCCGGCGCCGGTCGTTCATCATTCACAATTAACAAGGGAACAGACGTGAAGATAACATTTGTCATACCTCCCGTTTTCACCGGGGAACGGCCGGCCGAACGGACGGCCGGATGTACAACCATGGTTTATCCCATGATCAATATCTACGAACTGACGGTGGCTGCCATACTGGAAAACGAAGGCTATACCGTATGTTACGAAGATTTCGTTACCACTCGCCGTTCGACGGACATGTTCGGGCGGTTTCTTGCGCAGGACACGTCGGACATGTACATTATATGGTCGGTCAATCTCTCGATCAAAAACGACGTGGCCGCCTCGGAACAGATTCGCCGCCATGCGCCGGCGGCTTATATCGTCTATGCGGGTCCCGCCCCGACGTATTATGCGCGGCATTTCCTGCAGGATGACCGGCAAATTGCCGTGCGCGGCGAGCCGGAGGAGACGGTCGGGGAACTGTGCCGGCTCATTGTCGGGAAACAGTCCTGGCGGGAGGTCAGGGGCATTTCCTTTCTGGACGGCCGCCAGGCGGAGGTGCGGCACAACCCGCCGCGGGCGCTGCTGAAAGAGCTGGATTCGCTGCCGTTTCCGGCAAGGCATCTGGTGGACAGGCGTCTTTTCAGCAACCCGAAGTTGAAGCGTTCTCCCTACACGGCGATGGTGACCTCGCGGAACTGCCCGTTTCACTGTATCTATTGCGTACCGAGTTCGCTGACCTTTGCCCGCGAACTGGAATATCGTGCCGGGACGGGCAAAAAGCCGCCTGTCTCCATGCGATCGCCGGAAAACGTGGTCGCCGAGATCGACCTGCTGGCCGCGGAGGGATACAGGGCCATCGGTTTCATGGACGACAACTTCATCACTTCCGAAAAACGGCTGGCGCCCATTGCCGCCGCGCTGCGCAGACATGGCATCGCCTGGGGGTGCCAGGCCCGGGCCGATGCCATCACCGCCGACATTGCCCGCATCCTGGGGGAAAGTGGCTGCGGATATGTGGATCTGGGCGTCGAATCGTTCGACGACGAGATCCTGAAATATATCCGGAAGGGCCTCACGCACCGGCAGATCGTCGACGCCATCGGGCACCTGAACCGCTGCCGCGTGCCGGTCAAGCTGAATATCCTGATCGGCACCAGTCCGCTGGAAACGGAGGCATCTGTCAGGGAGACGCTGGATACGGCCATCCGCCTTCATGCCTCGCAGGTGATGATCAATATCGCAGCGCCGTTTCCGGGGACGGAATTTCATCGCCTGGCCATGGAAAACCACTGGATTGAGGGGGGCGAATATGTGCCGACGGACGTGCAGCACCATTCCATTCTGTCCTATCCGGGCCTGAGCGGCAGGAAAATGGAGAAGCTCCTGTTCCGGTATAACCTCCGCTTCTTTCTGCGTCCCGGGTTCATCTGGTCGCATATCCGCCGCTTTTCCTCCTTCTCCGAATTTTGGAAGGCCTGCCGGGCGCTGAAGAACAAACTCACCCGTTCGGGGAGGTAAACCGGCATGAAACTGTCGGCAGTCATCATCGGTCACAACTCCTGGCGCTACCTGGAGAAAAACCTGGCCTCGCTGCGTTTCCTGTACGGCGATCCGCAGGCGGAAATCATCTATGTCGACAATGCCTCCGCCGACGCCACCCTGCGCGAGACAAGGCGTCTCTATCCGCAGGTGACCGTCCTTGAGAGTCGGAAGAACACCGGCATTTCCGTCGCCCGGAACCGGGGGATCCGCGCGGCGTCGGGCGAATACGTCTGGCTGCTGGACAGCGATACGGAGGCCTCGGAAACGTCGCTCGCGGCGATGCTGTCTTTCATGGACGCGCATCCGGAAGCCGGCTTGTGCGGATGCAAGATGTACGGGCAGGACGGACGGGTGCAGGTGAGTTGCCGGAGGTTTCCCACCGTCGGCGGAAAGCTGAAGGCGGCATTCCGGATTGCCGTCCGCAGGCTGCGGGGAAAGGCGTCGCCTCCCGGTGCGCCGGAGCGATACTATGACCTGGATGCCGCCCGGCCTTTCGAGGTCGACTACGTGATTGGCGCCTGCCAGCTGTTCCGCCGGACGGCGCAGGAAAAAACCGGCCTGCTGGACGAACATATCTTTTACGGTCCGGAAGACGCCGATTTCTGCCTGCGGATGAGGCAGGCCGGTTACAAGGTGTTTTATCTGCCGCAGGTGTCGATGCTCCACGCCTATCAGCGTGTCTCGTCGCGCCGGGTGTTCTCGAAAATCAACGGCTACCACCTGCTGGGGCTGGTCCATTATTTCTGGAAACACCGGAACCGGACCATTCCCTGAAAATGCATGTATCTTCCCGCAATCGCCACATATCTTTCGCCAGTCGGTATGTGTCGGCCGTGAAGCAGGCGTCTTTCGGCTCCTCCATGCCCTGTTGTGATTTCACCCTGCGTGGAGAAAAAGGGAAGAAGAGCGACCGGGCCAAATCCTGAACTTTTCATGTTTTCTGCTTGTTATATAAATGAGTTGTCTGATTTATTAATTAGAGAAAGAGATGAAAGCGTTTAATTCAACGGAAAGAGAAACCGGAGTGCGGGCAAGGCATGACCTTGTGCTGCACAGCCACTATTCAAAGGCCGATTTCTTCTGTGAAGGGCAGGAGAAATGTGTAGAGAATACCGAAAGGGCAGGCATTATGAAGACAAAAACGAAAACAGCAAAACAGGAAGAGCGTTTCTCAGGACATTTCAACATGTTCCTGTAGATTCTTCCGGAGGGCTTCCCGACAGGCGAAGACAAAACGCCGCCTCCCCCCGAATACGCCAACATGCGACAAAACCCTTTGTATTCATCCATCTTTGTGTGCTCCATGTTAAAATACAAATTCAACATAACGAGGAAAATGCAGCCGTCCCGAAAACGGTTATTGCCTGCCTGTTTCGTATTCCCCGGCAGAAAATCCGTATCTTTGCCGGGCGAAAACCGTCTTTTTAGCGGTTCTAATAAAACAGGAAGATGAAACTGACATATATCTATCATAGCGGATTTGTGATTGAAGGGAAGACGTTTGCCCTGATTGTGGACTATTTCCAGGACACGGACGATGTTTTTGTCCGGAAACACATACCCCTGTTTGCAGGGCGCGTCTATGTCCTTGTCTCGCACCGGCATCCCGACCATTTCAATCCCGAAATCCTGAGATGGAAACGTTTGCGGCGGGACATTCAATACATTTTTTCCAAAGACATCCTGGAGCGGGAGAAAGCGAAACCTGCGGATGCGGCATACCTGGCCAAGGGCGATACCTGGTGCGACGACACCGTTTCCATCCGCGCTTTCGGCTCGACGGATACGGGTGTCTCCTTCCTGATCGACGCGGAAGGCAAACGGATATTTCATGCCGGCGACTTGAACAACTGGCACTGGAGCGAAGATTCGACGCCCGCAGAAATACAGACGGCCGAGTCCGATTTCCTGGCGGAAGTCGACCTGCTGGCGCAGTCGGTCGACCGGCTGGATCTGGCCATGTTTCCGGTGGATGCCCGCCTGGGCAGGGACTACATGCGGGGCGCCGAACAGTTTGTCGACCGCATTCGGGTGGCGGTCTTCTCGCCGATGCACTTCACTTCCTCCTGCGAGGCGGCCGAAGCCTTCCGACCTTATGCCGAACGCGCCGGATGCCGCTTTGCCGGATGGAAAGCGGAAGGGGAAAGCATCGACTTCTGAATCCCCGTTTCCCCGTTCCCGATATGACTTGTCCTGCATCACATAATACATTACCGAAACATGAATAAGAACTGCCGATTCGATCATTTCAACTTCAACGTGCTTGACCTTGAACGCAGTCTCGCCTTCTACGACAGGGCGCTCGGACTGAAGGACGCGCGCCGCCGGACGGCGGCCGACGGCTCCTGGGCCATCGTGTACCTGACGGACGGCCAGACCGGCTTTCTGCTGGAACTGACCTGGCTGCGCGACCATCCTGCCCCCTATGAACTGGGCGAGTGTGAATTTCACCTGTGCCTGCGGGCGCCGGGCGACTACGGCGAAACGCGCCGGTGCCACAGGGAAATGGGCTGCATCTGTTACGAAAATACCGACATGGGGCTTTATTTTATCGAAGACCCCGACGGATACTGGATTGAAATTTTGCCGCTCGAATGAAGGCCGGCTTTTTCCGGAAGACGAAACAGGAGAAATGGACGCGTACCGTCTGACAGACTGGCTGCCCGGGACCAAAAAGGAAGTCGAAATGCGGGGCTGGGACAGCGTAGACGTCATCCTGTTCAGCGGCGATGCCTATGTCGACCATCCGTCGTTTGGCGCGGCGGTGATCGGGCGGGTGCTGGAATCCGAAGGACTGCGCGTGGCGCTGGTGCCGCAGCCGGACTGGCGGGGAGACTTCCGCGATTTCAGGAAACTGGGCGTTCCGCGGCTTTTTTTCGGCGTGGCGCCCGGCGCCATGGATTCGATGGTCAATCACTATACCGCCAACAAACGCCTGCGGAGCGACGACGCCTATACGCCCGGCGGACGTTCCGGCATGCGTCCCGACTATCCCTGCATCGTCTACACCGACATCCTGAAGACGCTTTATCCCGACACGCCGGTCGTGCTGGGCGGAATCGAAGCCTCGCTGCGCCGCCTGGCCCACTACGACTACTGGCAGGACCGTCTGAGGCCCGGTCTGCTGGCCGACAGTCCGGCCGACCTGCTGATTTACGGCATGGGCGAAGAACCCGTCCGCGCCCTGGTGCGCAGCCTGCTGGCCGGGATTCCCTTCCACCGGCTGGAAGACCTCCCGCAAACGGTCCGGCTGGCCGGCAGCGTCGAGCCGCGCCCGGGCGATGTCGAGCTTTTTCCGTTTGAAGAATGTTTGAAGGACAGGCGAAAGCAGGCCATGAATTTCCGGACGATCGAAGAGGAATCCAACAAATATTGCGCCGCGCGCATCCTGCAGCGTACCGGCACGCAGACGATGGTAGTCAATCCGCCCTGTCCCCCGATGAGCGAGGCCGCGCTGGACGCCTCTTTCGACCTGCCCTATACGCGCCTGCCGCATCCGAAGTACGGCAACAAGATCATTCCGGCTTTCGAAATGATCCGGTTTTCGGTCAACCTCCACCGGGGATGTTTCGGGGGATGCGCTTTCTGCACGATCTCGGCGCACCAGGGGAAATTTGTCGTGTCGCGCAGTCGCGAGTCCATCCTGAAAGAGGTGCGCGCAATCACCCGCATGTCCGGTTTCAAGGGAAACATCAGCGACATGGGCGGCCCGTCGGCCAACATGTACCGGATGAAAGGAACGGACGAAACGCTTTGCATGAAATGCAGGAGACCTTCCTGCCTTGTGCCGGCGGTATGCAGGAACCTGCACGCCGATCATGACCCGCTGCTGGCGCTGTACCGGGAAGCGGAACAGGTGCCCGGAATCAGGAAGATATTTATCGGGAGCGGAATCCGTTACGACTTGCTGCTTCACCGCTACGAAGAGCCGTCGCTCCGCCGTTCTGCCCGGCAGTACATGGAAACGGTGATTGCCCGCCATGTGTCGGGACGGCTGAAGGTGGCGCCGGAGCACACGGAAGAGCATGTCCTGAGACTGATGCGCAAGCCCTCATTCCGCCTGTTTGAAGCGTTCACCGCCCATTTTGCGCGCATCAACCGGGAAAACGGTTTAAATCAGCAACTGATTCCCTATTTCATTTCCAGTCATCCGGGCTGCACCGAAACCGACATGGCCCGCCTGGCCGCCAAAACAGCGCAGTTGCATTTTCGCCTGGAGCAGGTTCAGGATTTCACGCCCACGCCGATGACGCTGGCTACGGAGATGTTCCACACCGGATTCCATCCCCATACAATGGAACAGATTCCCTGCGCCCGAAGTCAGGCAGAAAAACTCGCTCAGCGCCGCTTTTTCTTTTAGCATCAGGAAGAAGGCCGCCGGAAAACCGTTTCGACGCACCCGCGGCAGAAGCGGTGACTCGACGGCCCCATTCATTGTTCAACGTTAATAACGTTCATCGTTAAGGGAAAAACGGCCCGCCCCGCTACCCGTCCCGGCCGGGACGGAATGTGCTCGGAACAGCCTTATTTCGCGCAGGGTAAGACAGGCGGATGGACACAGCCCCGGAATATGTCCACCGTGCCCCGTTTTCCCTCCA
>JAIRXI010000210.1 GCA_031268395.1 Tannerella sp.
AGAGTCGGTCTTCCAAATTGTTTTTAGTGCGGATGTCGTTTTTGCCGTTTGAGATACCCTTGCCGTTATCTGCTCTGGTTTCTGGCGGCCTTTTTTAGAGGGAAACGTTTCAGAGCCTCGGTGATTTGGATGTCGATGTCGGTAAGTTGTTTGTCGAAGAAACTATCAAAATATATACTGTAAATAAGCGAGTTATATTTGATATGTATGTTTTTCGTAAAACATTCGTGAAATAATGCCTGAAAAAGCGACTTTTTCCGAATGTGACATTTTATCTCGATACAACTAAATTCCTTCGTGTCTTTGCGGCGTATTATCAACGCTGACAATCACATGAAGAATTTATATATAAGCGTAAACATTAAGCCCCCTGTGTAAATGGGGCCTTTATTTTCTCCCGCAAGTATGAATTTTCCTGAAAGCGGCAAGGATCGTTCCGGAAAGCGCGCCCGCCAGCAGTGCGTATACGTGCAGGAGAAAATTGCTGTTTTCCTTCAGCGCGCCGATGACCAGACCGGCAAATATGCTCATGACGAACAGGGCGAATTTTCTTCTGTCCACTATCTTCAGCTCCCTGCGCAGGGCGAGCAGTGCGAGGAAGATCCCGATCATGGCATAGACCATGGCCGAAGCTCCCACCGTTGGCCTTTCGTGCATCGAAAGAAAAGAGGCCGCAAACCCGACTGCAATAATCAGGGCGGAGAGCAGGTATCCGTTTACAGACTTTTCCAGCAAACGGAACATCCCGGCAAAGGCAAGCGAATTGACAAGCAGATGCATAATCCCGGCATGCTGAAACTGGTATGTCAGGTGCGTCCACCAGGGCGAAGCGACGGTGTAGCCCGGCGACAGGTCAAAAAACAGATACACCGGGACAAAGGCAAAAAGAAAGAGGAACCTCATCCGGTCATCGCATTTTTTCGTTGCCGTACTCCCTGCCGATCATGGATTCCAGCATGTAAATCCGGCTCCGCTCGTCCATCGAGGCCGTGAAGGAGAACAGGAAACAGCGGAATTTGCTGCGGGCAAACAGTCCCATGTCGATGTCGCGGCAGTGGTCGCCGACGTTGCGGAAAAGGCCGCGCGTCAGGGCAAAGAATACGCCGTCGTTTGAATGGAGCGTCATAAACAGGGGCCGCTTTCCCCCGACCGGGCCGGCCAGACCGATGAACAGCCCCCTGAGGATCATCCTGTCCAGTTTCTTCACATCGCCTGTCCCCATGCGCAGCGGCCGCAGGACCAGGGCCACTCCCGCCAACAGCGTTTCGGAATGTCCGAAGTCCTTCAGCAGGTCGCCATCCTGCCCCGTCTGCCGTTCGGTGACGTACAGTTCCGGATATGTGTTTTTTGCGACGGTCCCGATCTGTTCCGTCGACCGGTAAAACATCTGCCCCGGCAGGCTGTACACGTAATTGAAGTCCGGCTCCCGGTCGCAGACGACCAGTTCCGATTCATACGGATTGTAGACGATCCGTTCAATCCCCTCCAGGCAGTCCCGGAACGCTTTCGGGGGGCTTTTGAGGACCCCTTCGGCCGCTGCGGGAAATTCAGGCGAGATCGCAGGCGGTTCCTCTTCCAGCTGAGGCGAGATAAACTCGACGGAGCGGCTGTTGATCATGGCCAGCCCGCGGCGCGAAACGAACACGACGCCGAAAGGCGTTTCACAGACTGCATCCGAGACCGGCACTTCTTCGGAAGCGGGCGACGAGAGAGTGGTGTATACGGCTTCCCCGTCGCCCGTGTTCAGCGTCCAGACGCCGTCGGTCGCAAACACGAACAGCGGATGCTGTCCGTAATTCTGGTCGGACACGGGCATGGCATTGGTCGCCAGCGCAAGGATGCGCCCGTCGCCCGCGCGGTAGACGTTCAGGCTGGGGAAAACGAACGGATTCTCCAGCTCCGATACCTTGAGCTTGCTGGATTCCCGCAAACGGACCGGGAGGTCTGTCACCCTGGCGGGAACCGCGTCTCCTTCCTGCAGGGCGGGAGGCCCGAGATCCCTGTCCAGATAAAAGGCGATATTCAGGGACCGGTGCGGTTTCAGGGGGACGCTGAACAGTTCGGTCCAGTCTTCCTCCGGATCCGCCTGATTCACTGCATGGACGGTCATCCGCCGG
This sequence comes from Tannerella sp., assembly GCA_031268395.1. GTDB lineage: Bacteria > Bacteroidota > Bacteroidia > Bacteroidales > Tannerellaceae > Tannerella. The sequence continues at coordinate 2,118 of JAIRXI010000210.1, forward strand.
GCGCGCGAATCGGGGTAGGAGAGCATGGACTGGAGGATCATTCTGTGATCCAGGTACCATATCGGCGGTCTGGAAAGCTCCGAACAGAGGCGTTTTGTCAGACCGCCGACTTCGATTTCCACCTCCATGACCAGCAGGTCTTTTCCGGGAATGTTGATTTCGGGGCCTGCCGACCCGTTGTATTCGTATACCCAGGAAAAGTAGCCGGCGCTGAAGCCTCTGAAAAAAGCAGTGCTGATGTCCGCCAGGTGCAGCCGGGAGTTGTAGACGTATGTTTTTTCCGCACCGGCGGCGTGGTGGGAAAACGGATCGTTGGGCAGCCGTTCGCGCGATTCGAGCGATCCGAGGAGGCGCATGTCGTCGGGGGTGTCCGGGAACGTCCACGACCATGTCCCCGACAGGACAGATGCGTAATCCACGCTGTGAACCAGGTAAAAGCCGCCTTCATTTTCGATATGCTGCAGGACGCTTTCCGGAACTTCCGCAATCAGGTTGCAGTCATGCGTTCCTTCGAGAGGGTTGAAGCTAAAATCCTTCCGTATGTTTTCGATATTCGAGACGCCGAGGGGGAGAGACATGAAGATGTCCAGCGACCTTACAAGTTCCTTCCATTCGGGCGGCGGGGAGAGCAGCGAACCTCTACTTGCAATAATGTAAAAACCGTTGATTGTTACCGAACTGTACCCGCCCATGATCTGTTGGACGTTGTTCACGACGTAGCGTGTTTTTTTAGCATCCAGGATGTTGTTCCGCGGCATAATCAACACGGGCGGGGACATTTTCACGAGCGAACCGTCGTACAGTCGCCAGGCATATCTTAGCAGCCGCGCGTCGAACAGGGCGCTGCCGACCGGAGCCAGAATAAACGTTTCATCTATGGTATGAACGTCGTCTTTATAATCCGCGTTGATATTCGCCCCGTTTACATACGCGTCCATGGCCTTGTTTACCAGTGCGATGGTGTATTCCTCGAATTTTTGTACCGAAAACGGACTGCCGTATTCCCAGGGATAGGGATATACCAGTTCGCTCCTGTCCACCGACATCAGGCGGAGATACGGTATTTCGGGCAGTTCTCCGAGAAAGACATAGTCTCCGTCGCGGAACAGCAGGTAATAAATACTGTTTTCCGTCACGATGGAAACCGTGTTGCCGATCTGTTCCAGTCCGGTGATCCGTCCGGAGATGTCCGTAATTTTTACAGCCTTCGCGTCCCTGATTTTCCAGTAGACGGCCGCGGCTGCGGTTTCGGTTTTTTGAACGGTACCCAGCCAGTTTTCATAATCTCCGCTGCGATGCACAAAAACCGTGTCGTAGCGTCCGGCCAGCGTCTGCAGGTGTTTCCTCGGCGCGACGGGCTGCAGGGCGCCATTCTTGAGACGGAGGTTGATCAGTTCGCAGCAGTCCCCGTCCCGGTAGACTGAAGAGGTCGTGATGCCGCTGAAGGCCGTCTGTATTCGTTCCATGTTACTTGTTACTGATTAATGACTTGCGTCGACTTAAAATCCCTGCCGTCTCCAAATTCATCCTTTTCCCGCACCCCGTCACGCTTAATTGCGAATCATTTTCCGCACGGCAGGATTTGTCTGCTGTTCAAGCGCGCCGGCGATTTCCGGAGGCACCATGCCCTGTCCTCCCATTCCTGCGGCGCCGCCCGCCAGCATTTCCTGTTCCCGGCTTCTCACCGACTGCAACAGTTTGTCGGCAAACGGGAAAGCCCCGTTCTCCAGCAGTTCCGTCAGCGTCACCTGCCCCGCCTGGAACAGCTGCATCAGGAAATCATTCATGATCATGCGATACGCGGGCGTCTCCGTACTCTCGGCTATTGACAGGTCGAACTCCGCATTGCGCACCTTCTCCGGGTCATACAGCATCGCCTCCGAACGGTTCCGCCCGCCGGCAATCGTGATATACCGCGGCTCGGTATAAAACTGCTGAATCAGCTTCATGTTCTTCGTACACGTTCCTCGCGCAGTTCGCGGTACGCCTCGAACAGCTCCGTCAGCGACGTCGTCGCGTTCTGCGTCTGCTGCATGTACAGCGCTGCCGGCGTGCCCGCCGACGGCGTCTTCCCCTGCAGCGCGCCCTGCACGCCCGAAACATCTTCCAGCATTTTCAACTGTATCGACAGCAGTTCCGTCAGTCCAAGCTGCGTCGAACCGGCAAAAATCTGCTGCGGAGCCGGCACGCCCGGCTTGCCGGTATAGATAACCATTCCGTTATACCGGTACCATTTATCCGCAAATTCTTCGGGCGACATGCCCTCCGGTATCGACTCCTCGTGAACCAGAAGCACTCCCTTGGCCGATGCCCGCGTCACAAAATCCTGCATCATGACCAGCCGGTTAATCAGCCGCTGCTGGTCGATAAAACCCTCCACAAACGCATACGCCTGCCCGTTATAGAACGGATAGATCCGGAGCGAATACGGATGGCTCCCGTGCCAGTACGGTGTCTCCCCCTCCTTCAGCACGTCGCCCGTCGGAGACAGGTAGTAATAATACCAGTAATTGTCTATAAACCACTGATATTCTATCATCTTCATATCTTCGGGTGCCACTCCTGCCGCCGCCTGCGTCTCCACCCGGAGCCGGTTTTCCTGCGCCAGCGACGCCTCTTCGGACAGTTCCGCCCTGTAAAAGTCGCCCGTCAGCCGGTCGTGCACCAGCAGCCGCTCCCTGCTCTCCTTTTTCCACACCTCAATCACCCGGCACCGCACCGGATCGTCGGGCAGGAAAAACTGCAAATCCTTCTTCGTGTCTTCCGCCAGCGTTTCGTTTACGTAACCTATCGTTTCTTCCCGGTCGCAGTGGCGGTAAATCTCCCGGATCCGTTCCGCCTTTTCCGGAGAGCCTTCCGCAAACTGCGCCATCACATCGTACAGCCCCACGTCATAAATCTCCCCGATCAGATGACAGTCCCAGTGACGGGGATCGTTCATGTGGCCGTCAAAAAACAGATGATTGGGGTTTACCAGATCCGTCCACACGTCCATCTTCCCGTTCCGCCAGCCGAACGTCGAACGGAAGGCCGACAGGCCCGCAATCAGGAAATACTGAAAGTTGGCGCTGTCCAGGCCCCACATCCTGTTGAGCTGGTACACGTACTGCATGGCCGACGACATCACCTCCCCCCTGCTCTGCTCGTCGCGATCCCTCGCAATGCAGACCGGTTCCGTACGCATCGACTGGAATACCCCCGACACCGAGCGCACAATCCCCCGCATCCGGTTGTTCGTCACCGGCGAGTTTCCCTGCTCCTCGATGCTCTGCCGTTCGGTCATCCGCCGGCAGCCCACTCTTACCGTGTCGCCCCACTGATCCCCGAACACATACATCCTGTTGCGTTCGATCTTCCTCCGGAAATCATCCAGCGCGCTCCACGCATGAAAGGCGTCCATCAGCACCGCACTGTTTTTCCGGAGCGCGTCTCCGTTTCGTGCCGTATCAATCGGCTCCCGCTTCCGCGACTTCGATTTCGGAAAATACTTGCCCGACAGTTTCGGATTCGCTTTCCTCACTCCTCCATTCCTCCATTTCTCCATTTCCACACTTGTCTGTTGACTGTAAAACCCCCAAAAAAAGGCATTACCCGCCAATTCGGTTAACCTTCGCGCGAAAAAAAAGGCTCCGTATAGAAAACTGTTCCGGCGGGAAACGTATCGGGCGCAGGAGGACGCCCTACCTTTGCCGTGAAAGCGGATCGCGAAAAACGGCGCGGCTGGCGGGCAATGATAAGTAATGATAAGTAATGAATGATGAACGGTTCGGGTAAAAAGGGGCCGGCGCGTGTGATCGCCGGGGATTTCCGGGAGCTTTGCGGATGGATGCGCGACTGGATGTTTTACAGGCGGCAGTCGGTCAGGATGTCGCTGGCGATCCGCCTGGCGGATATGAAACAGCGGGCTTTTAACAGGCAGTACCATGTGATGATCATGGCGCTGCCGCAGGGCGAACGGCTGGTGTCGGTAAGCAGGCAGGAGATGCAGGCCTTTAAACGTAAAGGATGGCTGCCGCGGAAAGCGGGACGGCTGGAACTGGAGAGGTCGGTCTTCTATTCAACGCCCCTGAACCGGAATAACCGCTCAACGGGAAAGGAACGTGCGGCGGCACGGGAAAAGTATCTGCGGTATGCCTGCCGGTACGGAAGGGTATTTAAATGAGGACCGGGGAGGAACGGAATTTAACGATGAACGATGAATGATGAACGATGAACGGGAAATCGACGGAAGTCGATCATCGATAATTGATAATTAATTAAAAAGTAGAAAAAATGAAAAAGTATTTAGGAATGAAGATCGTATCGGCAGAGCCGATGACGAGGGATGTAGCCGGAAAAGCCGGTTTGGTTCGTGGGTATAACGAAAACGACGAAAATTGTAACGGTTACAAAGT
>JAIRXI010000274.1 GCA_031268395.1 Tannerella sp.
GTTTGTATACCCAAAAAAGCAGCGAAGACATCAAACAAGTGCCGGGCCGATGCTGTAATCCATACAAATTAGTTTTGCGTTCGATTTTCCTCAAACCTTACCCGCAGTCTTACCTTTCAACGATCCCCCCGTTCCTCGTTCATCGTTCCTCGTTAGAAACACCCTCCGCCGTCAAGGCGGGAAGTTGTGGAGCATGGAGCAGACAGCGTAATCCGGGCGGCATGGTGGGCGGAAGGTTTTACTGTGTTTGCAGCTTTCCGCTATTCGCATCTAACGGAGAAACGGGAAGGCGGTCATACGGGGGACGGTTGCGCCGGTTGCTTGAATCTGCACCTTGAAATTTATGCGTTATCATCTTTTCACATAAAAATTTTCCCGTTAAAGATCCTCGACAGGATGCAGGATTTCTTCGCTGACACGGCCGTATGCAGCATACCCCCCTGGACAAAAATATGATCACCCTTCACGATAAAGTTATACCTTTGTCCGGAGTTACAACAGGAAAGAGCAGCATTGTGTCAAAATCAGTAGAAACGCCTTTAATGAAACAATACTTCGACATCAAGTCGAAGCACCCCGACGCCATTTTATTTTTCCGCGTGGGGGATTTTTATGAAATGTATGGCGAAGATGCCGTTGCGGGCGCCGCCATTCTGGGAATTGTCCAGACAAAACGCAACAACGGCGCCGCCCAGCAGATGGAAATGGCTGGCTTTCCGCATCACGCCCTGGATTCATATCTTCCCAAACTGGTTCGCGCCGGCAGGCGGGTAGCCATCTGCGACCAGCTGGAAGATCCCAAAACGACCACCAAACTGGTGAAACGCGGAATTACCGAACTGGTTACGCCGGGCGTATCCATCAACGACCATATTCTCAATCACAGGGAGAACAATTTTCTTGCCGCCGTTCATTTCGGGAAAGACGTCTGTGGCGTTGCCTTCCTCGACATTTCTACCGGAGAGTTTCTGACCGCCGAAGGACCGGCCACCTACGTCGACAAACTGCTGAATAATTTTGCCCCCAAGGAAGTGCTGATCAAACGCACGTTGCGGGCGCAGTTTGAAGAACTGTTCGGCTCCCGTTTCCTGCTGTTTGAGATGGAAGACTGGGCCTTTCATCCGGAAACGGCTTCGCAGTGGCTTCAGAAGCAGTTTGAAACGGTCAGTCTGAAAGGATTCGGCATTCAGGAACTTCAGCACAGCATCGTTGCTTCGGGCGCCGTGCTGGCTTATCTGGACCTTACGCAACACAAACAGATCTCGCACATCACTTCTATCTCCCGCATTGAGGCCGACCAGTTTGTACGGCTGGACAAGTTCACCGTTCGCAGCCTGGAACTGCTCCATACGATGAACGAAGGTGGGTGTGCACTGATAAACGTCCTCGACAAGACCTCGTCGCCCATGGGAGCGCGCCTGCTGAGACGCTGGGTGGCCTTTCCGCTCAAAGACCTCCAGGCCATCGGCAAGCGCCAGGACGTGGCCGCTTATTTTCACCGCCATCAGCACCTCCAGGGAAAACTAAGCGCCCTGATCGGCAAGATCGGCGACATCGAACGGATTGTCTCCCGGGTCGTCGCGGGGAAGGTCTCGCCGCGCGAGATGGTTCAGCTGGCCGTGGCGCTCCAGGCGGTAGAGGAGATAAAGTCTCTCTGTGCCGAAAGCGACGAGCCGGAACTGAAAGCCTTTGACCAGCAGATGGATCCCTGCGAAGCCATCCGCACGCGAATCGGGAAAGAGATCGTCAGCGACCCGCCGGCGCTCGCCAGCAAGGGAGGCATGATCGCCAAAGGAATCCTCCGCGAGCTGGACGAACTCCGCGACATTGCCTATACGGGAAAGGATTACCTGGTGAAGATTCAGCAGCGCGAAAGTGAACGTACCGGCATCCCCAGCCTGAAAGTCGCCTTCAACGGCGTTTTCGGCTATTACATCGAAGTCCGGCACACCTACAAAGACAAAGTGCCGGCCGACTGGACACGCAAGCAGACCCTGGTCAATGCCGAGCGCTACATCACGCAGGAACTCAAGCGCTATGAAGAAAAAATCCTGGGCGCGGAAGAAAAAATCCTTCAGCTGGAAATGCAGCTTTTCAACGATCTGATGCTTGCCGTGGCCGGGCATACGCAACCGATCCAGCAGAATGCACAGGTCGTTGCCCGCCTCGACTGCCTGCTCTCCTTCGCCCGTGTCGCCACCCGCAACCACTACGTCAGGCCGGTCGTGGACGAATCGGATGTCATTGATATCCGGGAAGGGCGCCATCCCGTCATCGAACAGCAACTGCCGCCGGACGATCCTTATGTGGCCAACGACGTCCGTCTGGACCGGGACAAGCAGCAAATACTGATTGTTACCGGGCCGAACATGGCCGGCAAGTCGGCGCTGCTGCGGCAGACGGCGCTGATCACGCTGATGGCACAGATCGGAAGTTTCGTCCCCGCCAAAAAAGCCCGTATCGGCCTGGTCGACAAACTCTTTACCCGTGTGGGAGCTTCGGACAATATTTCCCTGGGCGAATCCACCTTCATGATCGAGATGAACGAAGCGGCGGAAATCCTGAACAGCCTCACCCCGCGCAGCCTGGTGATCTTCGACGAACTGGGACGCGGCACCAGCACATACGACGGCATATCCATCGCCTGGGCGATCGTGGAGCACATCCACGAGCATCCGGACGCCGGCGCACGTACCCTCTTTGCCACGCATTACCATGAACTGAATGAAATGGCACATTCGTTCAAGCGAATCAGAAACTTCAGCATCTCGGTAAAAGACACCGGGAACAAGGTGATTTTCCTGCGCAAACTGATCCCGGGGGGCAGCGAACACAGTTTTGGCCTCCATGTGGCCAAAATGGCGGGAATGCCCAAAAGCATTGTCAAGCGTGCCGGCGAAATCCTCGGGCAGCTGGAGCACGGAAGCCATCAGCCGGGCGTCACCGCCAAGTCGATGAAGGGGCTGGCTTCCAGCGGCGAAGGATACCAGTTGAGTTTCTTCCAGCTGGACGACCCCGTGCTCAATCAGGTACGCGATGAAATCAAAAACCTTGAGATCAATAACCTGACGCCGCTGGAAGCGCTGAACAAACTGAACGAAATCAAGCGGATTATCAAGGGATAGCGACTTAACCGGGATTTGTCCGGAAAAACCTGTCAAACGCACGCAGACAGCGCAGATTGAATGGATGCCCGCAGATTTTATCCCAAAATGTCCATTAGATGTTTCCCCTGTCGTGTCCGGAAGAGGGCCTGCCGGTAAAAAACGGCCCGTCCCGGCCGGGACGGGTGGTGTTCCACGTGTTCCCTTTTCTACCAACATGCCGTCCCTGGCCGGGACGGGCCGTTTTTTACCGGC
>JAIRXI010000020.1 GCA_031268395.1 Tannerella sp.
TGTCATAACTGACTTTTTTAATCCATGTTCCATGAGATTCTCCTTTCTTCTAATTAAATATTTTAAATTGCATAATCATGCTTTGATATAAGTTTCTTGTTATTAAAAAATCACTCCGCCTTATACATTCCATATCCGACGTTATCCAAATCATATTCCGGACAGGGTCTTTGCCCCGGTTTTGTGCCTCTTCGCTCAGTTTATCCCATTTTCAGGCAAACCTTTGTTTGACGTCCAAAGCGCCGGAGTACTTTCGTCCGGCAAGGAAATGTTTCCCGAACCGTCGTCCGAAATAACACGATCCGGAATATGTACTGCTTTTTTCTTGCAAACCGGCGTAATTTCATATCCTTGACTGAGTACAAAACGAATAGTTTCCAGCGCCGTATTCCGGTCGTAATCCTTTTCGTTTTCGGGCAATTCTTCGTATGGAACAAGGCAGGGATGCTCTTTCCGTTCATCGTTGCGTTTTTTGCCCCAATTCCAGCCTTCGGCACGACGCTGTTTCGCCCAGACTTCATGCGTGTTTTTTGCCAGCAATTCCGTTATCTCCGTCAAGCCGGCAGGCAGCGCTACTTCACTTGTGTTTACAGGCTGCGGGTTGTATGCCGTATTCATATCCAATTATTCTGTTTTTTAAAAATTCACAATGCGCAAAAGTATAAAAAATATTCGACACAATTCATCTTTTCTGCCGATTCGACTTATTCCCTCTAACATTCATCCTGTTATTCGCTGAAAAAAATTGAGTTCGAAACGCAAGGAGAGAAAATTCAAGCATTTTTAGAGGTTCCCTGTATTTATTTCGCCTTCCTTCATCATTAATCCGTACCCATCACTTTGCGTGTTTCGTATGCGCCGTTGATGCGGACGCGGACGAAATATACCTGTCCCGGTTCGGAGGCGATACGGAAGTAGTCGGAGGCGGTCTGTGCGGCATGGATCAGCGACCCGCCGACATTGTAGACCCGCACTTCGTCGATCAGGCCGCCGCCGGTCGCCCGGACATGAATCTCGCCCTTCAGCGCGACGACCGTCCAGGAGGGCGGCGTCGCCGGCGGTGCGCTGTGTACGCCCGTATATTCCATCCGCAGCACAAAGCGGTCGTTCATCTCCAGCACGTCGACGCCCGTCGGCTTGACCGCCATAAAAGTATAGGCCGGCATCTCCTGCAGGAAGACCTCCCGGTTCAGCGCGCGGTCGACCAGGTAGACGTCGTGACCGAACAGATCCTGGCCGTCGAACGCCAGCGTCACCTCGCCGCTCTGCGTCAGGCGCAGGCCCAGGGCGGTGGTGTGCGTGTGATACTCGCCGTCGGCCGAGATGGCCAGCGGTTCGCCGAGCGGCGTCAGCACATAGACCGACAGCGGGTTGGCGTCGTAGAACAGGGCGCGCACGTCCTCGCTGCCGCGATATTCCGGCACGGCCCGGTTTTTGTCGAAGTGCAGGGCTGCATAACTCTCGCTCCGACCCTGGATGGCCCGGATATGCAGCACGCCGTTCCCCGCTTCGCTCATGCGCAGCCGGTAGGCGCCCGACGGTTTCGTCGTCGTCCAGCGGGGCGACATCTTCACCGTGGAGACATTCGCCGCGGAGCTGTTCTTTACCACAAAGAACGACTGCTGCGGCGGAATGTACTCCGGCGATGCAGTGAAATCGCCGTTGGGGATAGAGGCCAAATAACGCATGCCGTCGTCCGCGAACTTGACGGATACAAAACCGTTGTCTACCCTGCCATCCCAGAGCAGGTAGCCGTTCGAGGCCAGCGGCGTGCTGGCCTTTTCGTTGCCCTTGAGGAAGGAATCGGCGCGGAGGTAAGCCAGGTAAGGGTTCACGATCTGCACCATCTGTCCGCTGCCGCCGCCGAAGACCGGCATGTCGAACAGGCCGTCGGTATCCGGCGTCACTCCGTCCGTGATAAACCGGCTGCCGTTGCCGCGGATCAGCGTGCCGGTGAACCGACTCTGGCCTGCGGGATCGGTATATGCGTAGGAGGTGGCCGCCTGCGGGAAGATCAGCGGACGGTTGCGCGATTCGCCGGTGGAGGTCACCCACAGGTTGAACGCTTTGCCCAGCGGCAGCGTTTCGCCCGGGGAGCCGAAGGTGGCGGTGAACATGTTCGCCTGCGCCGCGCCGCCGCTCGGGTTGGCCAGCTGGAAGAAGTTCATGGACACGTCGCCCCAGCGCGGATTGCCGTTGCCGTCCGTGAAGTGGTAGTCGCCCGAATACATGTCGCGCAGGGGGGGCGACCACATCACGAAGCGGTCGCGCTCGGTGGCGCGCAGCAACAGTTCCACCCACGCGCTGTCGTAGACCAGTACGTGCGGATTCTTAAGCATGGCGCGGTCTTTCAGGGTGATGTCGGCGCAGTAGGCCGTGTCGGTCAGTTCGGGATAGAAGGGGGCATCGGAGGAGATCTCCACGTCCGTACACCGGGACGGCGGCCAGGAGACGGGCATTTCGTATGTTGCGTTTCCCGACTGCGTCTGCTGCACCCAGTTGGCCGGGTTGTGCCAGCTGTTGCCGGCAACCCCCGTCCAGCGCATCGGCGCGGGGGTGGACGACGCCGGCGCGTGCACGGTGAAGAGGCCCGGCGGGAAACCGCCCGCGCGGTTCCACGGCGTCGGGCCGGGAGTGACGGGCTTCACCATCCGGACGCTGTCGCCCCGCATCAGGCCGAACGTATGCGACACGCCCGAAGCCAGGTAGACGGTGTCGGCCACCGTCGCGCCGGCATACCAGC